>NZ_JAKNSW010000002.1 GCF_023566355.1 Mesoplasma sp. JKS002658
CAATGCAATTAGCCAAGTGGACCTATCTGATTTAACAGATATTGTCAAAGAAGTATCAAGTACAACAACAAAAGACAATGCTTTCCAAACATTCTTAGATGCTAATAAAACGCATTACCCAGATTTAGCAGGTAACCTAGTGTTTGACGAAAACTCATTTATTGAATCGACTCATTCAAGTGCAGGTTCTTATAGGATTAATGCAATCCCAAGTGGTAAATACAAAGGAAGTGTTGAAGTAACTATTGCAATAAAAGTTAAAGTTGAACTATCTTCTGTAATTACAACAACTGAAATTACTGGAAGCATTAATCAAGATCAAGTAATTGAAGCCGTTTTACAGGCAAATCCAAATTCTGGTCTTGTTGCTAGTGATCTTGAAGTTACAGATTTTAAAGCACCAACAATTGGTGAAGTAGGTTCAGCAACAATTAAGGCTGTCGATTCAAGTGGATTTATTGGTTCAGCAAATATCACAATCGTTCTCTTTTCTGAGGATTTACAATTAACAGAGATTATTAATAAAATTAAATCTACTCCACCAGGAACCTTAGCTGCTGTTGAAGTTTGAAAAGAATATTTTGCATATTATTCAGAAGATAAGATTCAATACATAATTGATCTTATGGATAGAAAATATACTGTTTCTCCAACTCAATCAGATGCTGATAAGGAGGCAAGTTTAACAACACAAGTGCAATTTAGCGTGGCAGACTTGCTTCATGAAGTAATGGTACTTAAAGATGGTCTAAACCCTGGGTATGATAATTTTAATATGTGGAATCCTGTTGTTGTTAATTTAGATACAACAAATAATACTTTTACAGTTAAAATCTCATTAAACTTTATCTGATATAAATGAAACAATGTGACAGAAACAAGAACGATTACTATTAATTTTCAACAAGTTGAATAATCATAACCTAATTACGACAATACCTTGATTCTTTTAGATATGTTATTTTTAAAATAAAAAAGAAGGATATCATTATCCTTCTTTTTTGTTAGTTTCTAAAAATTCTTTAAGAATTTGGTTGTTTGCTAATCCTGTTTTTAAGTTAAAGATTTGATGATGACCTGGATAAACATTGAGATTATCATCTAATTGAGTTAATTCAATTAATGATTTCTTAAAAAATTTAGTATCACAATAATCAATATCGTGGAAACCGATTTTATCAGAGAAAATAGTATCACCAACAAAGACGGCATTGTATTCTTTAATCAAGAGATATTGACTACCCGGGGTGTGACCAGGGATATGAACAATATCAATGGTTAAATTAGCTAAGGTAATTGTAGTGTCGCCTTTTAAGGTAATTAAGTTTTTAATTGGACCTTTAATGGTGATATTCAAATTACGTTTTGTTGAAAAATTACGTTTAGGATTAAATAAACAATCCTCATCCCATTGGTTGATATAGATTGTTATTTCTGGAAAGGTAATTAAGAGTTGATCAATACCTAAAATATGATCAAAATGACCATGGGTGATGATTAAACTAGTAATAGTAATTTTATTTTCTGTGGCATATTTAATTGCTTCTAAGACAGCATTAGAAGCGTCAACTAAAATTGCTTCTTGATTTTTAATTACTAAGTATGTTCCTTGATTATTAATTTTAGGATCAATAAATTGTTTAATATTTTGATTAAATTTATTCATTAGTTCTACTACCTTTTCTCTGGTCTAGAAGTTATTATAAACATAATAAAAGAGATTAAAAAGTAAAATAATATCTCTGTTCTCGCTATTGTTTATTTATTGACATTTAAAACATAGTTATTACAAATACTTTAATTTATCCTGTAAAATTTTTGTGTAAAAAAATAGAGGGAGAAATAAATAATGGATCATCAAAGTTTAAGTGGAGGGGCAGTTTTTGGTATAGTTATCGGAGTCATTATTGGATTGTTTCTTTTTATCGTTAATCTTGTTTTTCTAATTCAAGGAATCAAATACTTTATTCTTCGCCAAAGAGAAATTTACAAAAATAATCCTGATCTTCTTCCTGAAGTGCAAAATCAGGAAGAAATAGATGAAAAAGCTTCCTAAAAAGTGGGCGTACTAAGAAAACACGTTTAGGATTCATTGGTAAGATTACAAAAATTCTTGTATTTTTCCTTGTTTTTGATTTAATAATCGCACTTTGTAATCTTGAAAAAAGGAAAAAGAAATCAAATCTGAGGTAAGTTTCTTTTCTAAATTTGAAGATGAACAAACTTACCACTCATAAGGTTTTTTTATTTTTCTAACTGCTAAAATCAAATTAACACCAGTACCTTAATTCTCATCTTAATGATTACAAGTAGTTTGGAATGGGAAAAATAAAAGTGAAGGGAATGAAAAATATGAAAATACTTTTATCAATGTTAGCTTTAACTGGAGGAACATCAACAGCGGTGATACCACCTATTGCTGGATTTGTCCAAAGTTCAAATAACGATGATTCGGTGCGAATTAATGGTTATGAAAATCTTGATCAAATTAATGATCCAATTTACATTGAGAACCAGATTTTATCCCGAGAAAATCGTTCTTTTCAACATTCGTATTTAACACCAACCGGGTATTTCTTAGAAAAAGGAAAAGAATACACGGTTGAAATAAATAAAGATGCTCAAGTTAACGATTTGTTGTACCTAAGCATTGGTCAATATGGTACTTATCAAGGTTTAAATGATGGTAAGAATGTGGATTTTGAAACCAAACAGATTATTGGCAATCAAGTTGTTATCACTCCAAAAAATTCAGGAATGTTGTATTTAAAAGATTATCGTTTTACTAATGAAGTTAAAATTTTAAAAATCAGTAATGATCCGATTAAAGTTCCAACCTTTATTGTTGATCAAACTAATCAAGTTGATTTCTTTAAGGAAATTGTGACAACAAAATCTTTTTTTGTGGAAGTAATTTCTAAACATGTTTTTGGTACTTTCCAAACCCAAATGTTTAAAAGTCAAGTTGTTCCTGCTACAGGAGTAAATATTAATGAAACCATTTCTGCTTGGGATAAAGTTTGAGACTATACTAATGAAGCTTATGGTTTAAAAGAAACCTATTCAGGAGTAGCTAAGAAACATCCGCAATTTATTCAAATTGCTAATCCTGATACTGGGGGAGGTTATGCTTATTCTACTAATTATTATCTTTCTTTTCAAAAACAAACCTATGCGAGTAGAGATCTTTTTACTAGAAAACCTAGTGACCAATGGGGGTTATGACACGAAATTGGTCACACTTACCAAACTCCTCAATATAATTGGTCAGGATTGGGTGAAGTTACAGTTAATATCAGTTCTTTATATGTTCAACAAAAATTGGTTGGTGGAAATAGTAGAGTTGATCAACCAGCCCTTATTACCAAGATGAAGCAATTGTTTGCAACCCCTATTGCTGATAAAGATTACAATAGCCAATCTGACCTATTTGTAAAAGTGGCAATGTTTTGACAATTACAAATGGCATTTGGCGACAATTTCTACCCAACTTTATCACAACTTTATCGCACTAATCATCTTGGTGTTAGTGATAAACAACAAGATTTTGTTCAAATTACTTCAAAACTGGTTAACCGTAACTTGTTGCCTTTCTTTGAAAAGTGAGGTGTACAAGTCAGTGATGAAACCAAAGCAATTGTGAGTGAATTACCACCTTTAAAAACTAATATTTGAGAAAATATCATCAATGGTACCCACCAAGCAGTAGTAGAATGACAATTACCAGAATATCAAATCAGTACCCTTACTGATACCATTACTGCTAAAAAAGTAATTAACTTTGGGACTGTTATCAACAAAAATAATTTTGCTGATAATTTTGATTTAGGCCTTAATAAAGGCATTCAAACTGATGAGGTTTACTTTAATTGAATGGATTATTACATTAAAGATAACAAGTATTATGTTCCTGTTAGTTTTGCGGTGCAAACTGATCAAGATTTAAAGAATAATTATTGATTTTATATGCAAGTTTCTTTTGAAAATAGTATTGCTTTAATTGGTTATGCTTATTATCAACGTGGTTTTGTTGGTTTAAACTTATCAACGCACCAGTTTTACTTTGCAGGTTCTAATATTGGTTTGGATGCTACAGAAAAACCAAACATTTACTATACGATTACTGTTCGTAATCAAAATAACCAAGTAACTAAAGAATTCACTTTGACTGGAGCAGATAATGTTGCTGATAGTATCAGACGTTACAACCTACTTAACATTAGCTATCAAGAAGGTTACACTCTAGAAATTAAAACTAAAGTTATTAACAAGAGTCGATTGTTTAATAAAACCCAAAATACTTGAGTTGGAGTTAATAGTTATGACATCAAGTATAAGATTAATAACGACACTTTAATCCGAATCTAAAAAAAAGATTAACCAAACAAAAACTTAGCATTTTGCTAAGTTTTTGTTTGGTTATAGTTTAATTTCTTCTTCTTGAGACTTAAGTTTTCTTTGTTTGTACTTATATTGGTAGTTATTATAGTAATAATAAATTAAGAACAAAACTAAGAAGAGTACAAGAATAATCGCAAAGTAAATAAAGAAATTACCAATATTTTCTTTGATGTTTAAAAAGAAGTAAGGATAAGAATATTTAACCTCGTTGTTAACTACTTGACCTACAAACGTTCCTTTGATTAAAGCATAAGCTAAGTAAATAAATAAGTAACTAATTGCAATTGGTAAGGTTTTAATCGCACTTGGCTTAATGGCTCATTTAACAAACCCACTAGTTAATAGATAATAACCAATCATTGCTAAGGGAGTGAATAAGTGCAATAAGAAAGTATTGAAAAAACTTAATAGTGCTACTGAATCATGAAAATCAGTGTTATTGATAGTGTTTTTAAACAAACTACTTCAAAAAATTACAAAGGTAATTGTGATATAAATTGTCACACTAAATTTAAATCGTCCCAGGTTAATTGTTGGGATTCTATTCTTTTTAAAATAATTAACCAGAGCAAGAATAAAAAAGATTAATACCATCAGATTGGTTTGAATTGTAAAAGTGGATAAAGAATTTCAAAGGTTGGCGCCAAATCCAGAAGGGTACCAAAGGTTGTGCGGGTTAGTAACTACTGGAGCAGTCACGCTTGTTAAGGCATCAACCACCACTGAAATAATTAAGGCACTACTAATGACGATAATTGCACCAATCATTCAGTTTCTTGCTCAGATGGGTTTTTGTTTTGTAATTATTGTCATTTTAACCTCTATTTAATTCGTTATGTTAATCCTCTTATAACCTACAAGAGTAATCACTTTCGTCGCGAGAATGATTAATAAGATTATAAATAAAAAATCCCACTATTTTATTAAAGAATAAATTTGTAAAACTTTGGTAGATAAAATAATCTTTACTTTTATCCAGAGAATTTTCCAATTTTGTACCAAATCTTGTAAAAACGCTTGTTCTTGGCAATTTAAAAGTCCTTATTTGCAACGACTTCTTATCTTCTTTTTTGGTGATTGTAATCAAATCTTAAAGCAGTATTATCACAGCAAGAAGGAAAAAATGTTGCTTGGGTTGGTAAGGCTCGCAACTTTTCTTACTTCGAAGATGAAAGAGGAAACATATGAGAAAAATTTTAACAATTTTAGCAGCAGTTGGTTTAACCACGACTGCAACAACAAACATTATGGCCTGTACACTATCCCCTTCCCTACCAGTTGTAACTCCAGATCCAGATTCTGAGACCCCTGCTTGGGTTTTACAAAAAATCCAGGATAGTGATGATTTCAAAAACTCATCAACAATTGACTTTACTTTTAAGAGTACAAATAAACGAGGATTAAGTTGAACTAAATTTTTGGCATATATTAAGACGATTAAAGCTAATCTAAATATTGATACAATTCCTGCAACTACCCGAGGAACAATGGTGCACCACTTTGCTCACGATTGGTTTAGTGATCATAGTCTTACTCCCCAACAAGTGATGATTAACAATGGGGTTGTTGATGCAGATAAACCAGATGTTGAAGGTTATTTAAATAGTATGGATGGCTGACTTCACCGTGGTGATGCAAATAGTCAATGGTTTGGCTCAGAAGTAAAGGCTGGTGTTGCTGCTTTAAACATGGCGGGATTATTTGACGCGTTATTGTATGAAAACGGGAAGTTTATCATTGCTGATTTTAAAACTGATAGTGATAAGAACATTCAAGACAAGTTTTTACCATACCAACTATCGTTTTATGCCAAAATTTTAAATACGATTTTAGGAGACGATGTTTTTGTGCAAGGAAGGTTGATTCAAATTAAAGCTGATGGTGGTAAGTATGTTGACTATAACTTTGATTTAACCACTTTAAATTCGCAACTAGATACTTGATTAGATCAATACAATAGCACTCATTAACTAAAGTAAAAGATTAAGAAGCAGTAATATCACTGCTTCTTTTTTTGGTGTTTACAGAATTAACCATTGTTATTTTTTGAACAGAGAATTTTCCATTTTCCTAACCAAGGTTAAGAAAATGACAGTTTTTAGCAGTTTTAAAAGTGCTTATCTACAACAATTACCTAAATTATTTTGAAGTGGTTGTAATCAAGCCCTGGTGAAGTAGTATCAAGTCAAGAGAAAAAAGCAGACCAACCTTGGTTTCTTATTTATCTCGAAAATGAAAGAGAAAGGTAGTAAAGTTTATGTCAAAATTACTTACATTATTAACGCTTGCAAGTCTAAGCAATCCAGCTCCTGTTGTTGCAGAAGCAGGAGCAAATCAGAAAAGTACTTCTGAAAGTGATTTGCAACAGATGATCGCTAGCAAGTTAGCAGCCGATGGAGGAGTTCAAGCAACTCTTAATCCGATTGATTATCCCAATTATCCAGCTCCTAGTCATCCGATTGGTGATCCTGCAAACAAGCCATTTCAATGGTACTCACCAATCAATACTGAGGATGGTGGTCTTAATGCTTGAGCCAATGACCCAGCAACAATTTTGTATGATGAAGACAGTGGGTTGTACTACAGTTGAATGTTATTTAGAAACGGGAGAGATTTTCCTTCTGGATGAATTGAAATGACTAGTCCAGATATGAATAACTGAACCCAGGGAGAAGAACGAATTAAAGAAGGACGAGAATTCTTTCCAAAAAGTTTCCACCCCTCAGCAATGGGTGGATCAGTATGATTGGATCGAGAAGGACAGTACTTTGATAAGGGTGATTTAATCTTTGCGATTTCAATGCAAGATTGTACTTTAATGGGAGGAGCCAGCATGACTGGAGACAGTGGAATTGCCTATTACGTGTCTCATGGTTTTGGTCAACCAATCTATAAAGCAGGAATCATTACCCCACAATACATTAACCCAACTGGAACTGATTGACGTGATTCGTTCTTGTACAACACTGATGATGGTTTATACTTTGCTATTGCTGCTGATACTAGGGTCGAATTCTGAAGAATTAATTCTTTTAACGAAAGAGATATTACCAAGGTTGGTGAAATCTATGTTCGTAGTATTGGAGTTGAAGTACCAAACGTTGTTAGATTCGGAGAAAACGAATGGTATATATCTTGTTCTATTCAAGATGCTCACCTTGGTGGTCCTTACCAAAGTTGTGAATGGTTCTTGTGTCACATGGAAGGAGAAACATTTGTTCCCTATGCTCAAGGTTTCCATGAATATGGAACTGAAGGTTATGCCCAACGAGTAGTTAACCCTTACCAAAGTAGAATTGCTGAGTTTGCAATTTCTCGTAGTATGGCTGCTAATTGAACTTATAATACTGATATTTGATCATGAAAAGGTGGGTGTTATGGTTCTGAAAGAATGATTATTCGTGATGACAAACCTTATCTAGAACCATATGATCTAATCGGTGATTACCAAGATAATGGAACTTATGTTTACAAAGTTAAGGCCAGTGATTTAGCGAATGGTTATACTCTTCACTTTGATAAGGGAGATTTCATTTTCTATTATGGTGATGACCGAATCACTTGAGATAACCAAGTAGTTACCGATTTAAGTAAATGAACTACAATTGGTGGAGCAGCAACTGATGATGATGACATTACGATTGTTATTAATAAGTGTACGTTAACTTTCTATGATGAATGACAAGGATGAAACGCCCACTTTATGTTACCAGAAGCAGTAGTTCATGTACCAAATGATGGGGTAATGAGCATTTTACCAAGTCCAACTACTGTTTAGTTGAATATAAAGCAAAATCATTAGTTAAAAAGCTAATGATTTTTCTATCTTACTTGACTACTTTACTACGATTAAACAAATCACCAAAGTTAGTATATTTCTTGTAGTTACTAAAACAAAAAACATCAGTGAAAGTTAGTTTGTCACTAGTTCAATAAATATTAATTCAAATGTTTGAAAGGGTATTTCTCACAATATAATCAGCAGGATTCATGATTTGAAAAGTAGAATTATTTAACGGATCTTGATCATAAAAAGCTTTATATAAGTCAGTAGCAAAAGGATATTTTGTTCCTGGTTTTAAATGAGTCGAATCATTAAAATAAGTATTGCCATCAATTGTGGCAGGTAGATAGTTAGCATTAGAAGCTAAGGTTGATAATGTTAAAGGATTTCCTAATAATCAATCCATAAATAGTTTGACAGTTGCTTCTTTTTCCTGATAGTTTTTTCCAACAGACTTGAATCCACCAATCCCAATTCCTTGACTATAATAAAGGTTATCTCCTCCGTTCAGACTGGCGTTTTTAACAATTGCTAAATCAGTTTTATAGTCATAAGTGGTATTTTTTTGAAAGGCAAATAGTCCTGCACTACTACTAGCAGTGTAAACCATCTTTCCTTTTAAAAATTCATTGGAGGTGTAAGTTTTTACTCCTCCTTTAATCATTGAAGTTGTAAATAATCCACTCTTTTTTCATGATTCAAAATAAGTCGCAATTTGGGGGTTAATATTGTAGCGAAGGTCATAGTTTTGGTATTTGTCTGTGGTGCGATATGAAAAGGTAAAGTTAGGATTATCAGTAGTACCAACTGCTTTACTGTTGTTGTTTTGACTCAAGTAAAGCTGGTTGGGCAAATCATCAAAACCAATTAATGGATCCTTTTTATCAATTTCGAGTTCTTGACCTTTTTTGATAATTTCATCTAAATCTTGATAACTTAGAGAATTGAGTTTTTTAGTATCTCAATCAAACCCTAATTCCTTTAAACGTTTAACGTTAATAACTCCACAATCAAAACTTTTATATAAGGGCAATCCTAATAACTTTTGTTCGCTACCAAATTCATATTCGGCTAATAAGTTTGGATTATAATAATGAGCATAATCACTAAAACTTCGCATATTCTTTCTTTGACTAGAAGCATTATAAATTGGTAGATTGGATGGTTTGGTTAGATATAAATCAGGAAGTTGATAATTACTAATTGTTTTAGTTAAAATGTCTTTGTTATCCCAAAAGATTCTAATTTTAGGCAATTTTTTATCAGTTAAGGTTTGGTTAAACTCGTCTTGTAAACCACTTCAAGCTTGAAATGGCCGACCACTTTGAGCCATCACATCAGCACTTAAAACTACTTGAACTTGGTCATCGCGTTTTGGATGAAAGGGAGTTAAAGCTAAAGTTGCTACCACGCCCCCAATTAAAGGAAGAGAAATTAATAAACTTAAAGTTATTTTTTTCATTCTTTTAAGATTCCTTTCATCAGTTGACGATTTAACCCAATAAAGAGCACAAAAATTGGTGCCATTGATAAAGTGGTGGTAGCCATTTTTAAATTAACTGTACTTACCACTTTATCAATATGAGCAACCTTACCATAACTATTAACTAAAGTGATTGGATCAATGGTATTAATCTTGTATAAGAGCACAGGAATTGTTGCTCACTTTGAATTTGGTTGGAGAATTAAAACAGGTCAAAGCGTACTATTTCAACTGGTGATAAAACATAAAATAAAACTGGTAATGATTGAAGGTAAAATTGCTGGCAGGGCGATGGTTCAAAAAAACTCGTTACTATTCATCCCATCAGCTAAAGCGGCTTTTTTGGTATTTACTCCGATACGATAAAAAGTACTGCGAAACTGATAAATCGTAAAGACATTTCCGACAAAGGGTCAAATTAAAGCAAAGGGAGTGTTTTGTCATCCTAAATTACTATTAAAGATGAAGCGACCTAATAATAAACTTTCAAAAGGAATTGCCATTAAGGCTGTGAAGATTCACATGACGATTTTACCTACTCACGTTTGGTAATAATATAAGGCAAACCCGCCCATTGCAGAAAAAAACATTTGCACCAAGGCTAAACAAAGTGTGGTTCACAAACTGTTTAAAAAGTAGCGTCAAATCGGGTTTCCATCACTTTTAGCAATTGCAAACAAAACCTTATAAGCGTCTGTAGTTCAGTGATGGGGTCAAAGCTTATTACCACTTGCTAGTTCATTAAAACTTTTAAAACTAGTAATGATCATGAAGAAAAAAGGACTAATTACCAGAAGAGCTCCCAGTGTTAGTAAGCCTATTGTGCTGATTTTTTTTATTTTTTTCATAGTTAGTCTTTTTCTTTCTAGTTCAGATTAAACGGTTAATAATAGTCAAGATTAGGATAAAAAACATCAGGGTTACTGATGATGCCCCAGCCTTACCATAGTTTTGAAATTCATTAATTTGTGAATAAATGTAATAAACAATTGTGTGTCCACCTTTTGCTACGGATTGATCATAAGAAAAGAACAAACCAAAGGGGAGAAATTTAAAACCATTAATAATCCCGGTGGTTAACGAATAGAGAATAACGGGAAATACTTCAACGAGATCGATTTTAAAAAATTGTTGTCAGTTAGGAATTCCATCCGCACTTGCAGCCCGATAAAGGTTTTTATCAACAGCAAGAAAGGCGCTGGTAAACATGATAATCCGAAATGGTAGCGCGCCAAAAGTACCAAAAACAATAAGAATTACTTTAATCGTAGCGTCATTTTGGTTTTGGGGAGCAAACAAAACTTGAAAGATCATTCCAATTGCTAAGGTTGAGGTTAGAAAGGGGAGAAAAAAAGCTGATTGTAAAATTCTTGGATGAGCTAGTTTAGAAATTCCCTTAGCGATTAATAAACTGATAAATAAAGTTAAAGGAATCGCACAAACTGTATAAATTGTCGTATTGATTAAAGCGTTGGTAAAGTTGACATCAACAAAGATCTGTTTAAATTGGTAAAAAGAGAACTGATACAATCCTGAATTTGGACGACCGTTAGTAGCATTGTGAAAGACGACATAAATAGGAAAAGCTGCAAAAACCAAAATAAAAGCCAATGCTGGAAATAACCAGTTTAGTTGATAGATTCACCCATATTTAGGCTTCATGGATTAATTCTCCCTTCAAATCAAAATAAAGTACTTTATTAGAACTTAAGAAAAATTCTTCGTTTGGTAATGTTCGGGTGTTGATGTTAAACCCGTTTGATAGTTTTAATTTAAAGTGACTACCTAGGTTTTCGATGTGTTTGATTTTTACTTGACCAAATTGATATTCCCCATCATCATTGAGTTTCAAGTTTTCTGGTTTTACTCCTACATAACCTGTTGAAGTTTCAAGAATGTTAGTTTCACCTATGAACTTAGCAACTCAGGTATTAATTGGGCGATTATAAATTTCGTATGGTTTACCAAATTGAACAACTTCTCCATCCTTCATCACATAAATATAATCACTAATAGAAAGTGCTTCTTCTTGATCGTGAGTAACTAGAAGGGTAGGGATTTTTAGTTTTTTAATTAAATCATGGACCCAATCTCGAGTTGAAACCCTTAGGTTGGCATCAAGAGCACTAAACGGTTCGTCTAATAATAAAATTGAAGGAGTTTTAACAATCGCTCGGGCTAAAGCTACCCGTTGTTTTTGTCCTCCTGAAAGAGTGGCAACATTTTGCTTGACGTGTTTTTCTAAACCTACCAGTTTAGCATATTTTGTTGCTTGTGTTTTTTTATCTTTCTGGTTGCGAATCGGAGTCATGATGTTTTGCAAAACAGTTTTGTTGTTATATAACGCATAATCTTGAAAGACAACTCCAATTCTGCGTTTTTGGGTGGGAAGATTATTTCACACCTGGTTGTTATAGTTTAAACTACCACTTTTAACGTCTAAAAATCCAGCAATGACATTTAGAGTAGTGGTTTTCCCTGAACCTGATGGTCCCAGAATCGAGACGATTTCCCCACTTCTGACCTCTAAATTAACATCTTTTAAAATTTGACAATTAACCTTTTCTAAGGCTAAACAATAAGAAAATTGCGAATCAAAATCGTTCACAATCTGAATTGCAAGCTCAGATTTTTTATCCTTAGCATGGTTTCTTTTTCACTGTTTCTTTTTCATGTTTTTGATTTTACTGTAAATAAAAGTTGAAATGGTTTAACTGTCGATTTTACAGTCCGAGATTATTAGACAGAGAATAAAGGGAATAATTTTTCAGGTAAATATATTAGAAAAGAACAAGTTTTTAATTGGAAACTGCTTTGGAAAAAATGGAAAAACTTTTTTAAAGTTTTTTGTTCTTAACTGTTTCTTAAACGAGTTTTGTTAAAATGAAAGCATACAAGGAGAATTGAGTTCATGGAAAATTATAGATTACGTTATGCCCCTAGTCCGACAGGATATCTACACATTGGAAATACAAGAACAGCATTAATGGATTATTTGTTTGCGAAGCATTATCAGGGAGAGTTTATTTTAAGAATTGAGGATACTGATTTAGAGCGTAATGTTGATGATGCGATTAGTTCTCAATTTAGTAATTTAATGTGGTTAGGGATTGTTCCTGATGAGGCGATTGTCGAAGCAAATTCGCCAATTAGTCAAACTAAATACGACCAATTAGTAGCTAAGTATGGTGAATACCAACAATCAAAAAAATTTAGTCACTATGAACAGTTAGCTCATGACTTAGTTAATGATAATAAGGCTTATTATTGTTTTTGTACACCCCAAGAGTTAGAACTTGATCGTGAAGTCCAAATTGCTCAAGGTAATCCTGCTCCAATTTATAATCAGAAGTGTAGAGTTTTATCTTCAGAACAAGTGCAAGCAAACCTGGATGCGAAGAAACCTTATTCAATTCGTTTTAAAGTTCTTCAAAAAAAGGAATATGCTATTGATGATTTAGTGCGGGGACGAGTTAGCTTTGATTCACAAAACATTGGTGACTTTGTGATTTTAAAAACAAATAAAATTGCCACTTATAATTTTGCTGTAGTGGTTGATGATCATGATATGAAGATTAGTCATGTTGTTCGGGGTGAAGAACATATCTCCAATACTCCGCGTCAGTTAATGATTTATGAAGCTTTTGGTTGAGATGTGCCTGTGTTTGCCCATCTAACTTTAATCGTTGATGAAAACCATAAAAAACTTTCAAAGCGTTCAGGTAATGCTCTATTCTTTATCGAGCAATATAGAACTCAAGGTTATTTGCCTCAAGCGTTATTTAACTATATCGCTTTATTGGGATGATCACCAAAAGGTGAACAAGAAATTCTTTCTAAAGCAGAGTTGATTGCTCAATTTGACCCCCAACGTTTTAGTAAGTCACCAAGTACATTTGATTTAAAAAAGTTACAATGAATGAATTCGGTTTATATGAAAAAGATTAGTGAAGTTGAGTATCTAACTTTTATTAAACCTTTTATTGATAAAAATAAGTTTCCTTGAGAAGAGAAAGATGTTGACCTGGTTTGACTGGATGCAGTTTTATTGTTATTTAAAAACGAAATTGAATATGGAGAACAAATTAATAATCATCTTGGTTTATTTTTCAATCAAACCAAGTTTAGGAGAGAAGATTTAGCAGAAATTAAAACTTTTGGTGACTTTAGTCAATTAATTGACATTTTAGAAGACCAGTTAAACAGTCTAGATACTTGAAAAGTAGAGTCAATTCAAGAATTGATTAAGAAGGTTGGAATTGAAGCAGAGAAAAAAGGAAAAGCTTTGTTTATGCCCATCAGATTATTTACTACAAAAAGTCTCCACGGACCAAGTCTTGCCCAAAGTCTGTACTTGTTAGGAAAAGCACAAGTGATGGAAAACATTCGCATAGTAAAGGAACAAAATCATGACTAAGAAGAAAAGTTTAATTATTCGCGATGCAGTTCATGGTGATATTTATTTTGACCATCCTGTGTTTGCCGAATTAATTGATAGTGCAGAATTTCAACGTCTCCGTAGGGTTGCTCAACTTGGTGGTGCTCAATTTGCTTATCCTACTGCCACGCACACGCGTTTTACCCATTCGATTGGTGTTTATTGAGTGATTAAAATGTTTTTAAAAAATCCTCAAATCAGCAGTGCTTTAACTGTTCACGACCAAGAGTTGGTTTTAATTGCAGGGTTATTACACGATCTTGGTCACGGTCCGTTTTCTCATAGTTTTGAAAACATTACTAACCTTCACCATGAAGAATACTCTCAAAAAATTATTGTTAATCCTCAAGGTAACATCGCTTTGATTTTAAATAAGTATGGTTATAATCCTCAAGATGTAGCTGATATTATTCAAGGAGTTTATCCTAACCAAATTGTTAATTTACTAGTTAGTAGTCAACTCGATGCTGATAGGTTAGATTATTTGAAACGTGATGCTTATTTTGCGGGAGTCAACTATTCTTCACTTGATGTGAGTTGGTTAATTAATAATGCGATGGTAGTTGATCAAAAAATTGCTTTTAATTCTAAAGCAATTTATGCGGTTGAATCATATCTTTTAGGACGCTATCACATGTTTAAACAGGTTTATAACCATAAAATTTCACTTGCTTTTGATGCTTTGATTCAAGTTTGATTTAAGCGAATCAAGGATTTATATCAATTAAATTATCAGTTTGTTCATCCTCGCATCCTTTACTTTTTTGAAAGTTTGTTAAAAGGTGAAGAACTGAGTTTAGAACGTTATTTGCAGTTAGATGATTTTACAATGGATGAAATTTTTAAGTTAACTGCTAGTGAGAGTGATTTGATTCTTGCAGATTTATCAACCAAAATTCTTAACCGTCAGTTCTTTAAAATTTATAAAGAAAACGAAATTGATAAGCAAACAATTCAATCAAGGTTGAGAAAACAAAATTTAGATCCTACCTATTACACTTTTCAATCAGAACCTAAAAAACTTTATGTTTATCAAAACGAACATGTTGGAGGTAAGGATGAAGAAATCTATTTTTACCAAAATGACAAGCAATTAATTACTCTTAGTGAGCTATCAGAATTGAATAGTTCTTTTGAAAAAATCAACAAAGAAAAAGTGCAACAATATATTTTTATTTTTTAAATATTAGTGTAATATAAAGAAATGATTTTACTAAAGGAGCGAAGTGATGGCTAAGTTATCCAATGTGGAAATTGCCTACCAGTTTTTACAAGATCATCCCGAAGGAGTAGAGTTCAATACGGTTTGGAATGAGATTGTCCCTAATATTCATGCTGATAATGAAGATAAAAGTCGCTTAATTGCTGACTTATATGCTGACATGGTGCTTGATAATCGGTTTGGATTAACAAGCGATGGGAAGTGAGCATTAAAAAGTTCACTTAGTCTTGATGACGTTAAGAGAAAATATGACTTTGTTGATTCGTTTGATTATGACGCCGATTTTGATGATATTGATGATGAGGAATTACCTCATGAGCATAGCGACGATTCTCTTGATGGCGAAGAAACCAACATCGATGAGGATGAGGACCAAATTACTGATTTTGATAGTGAAGACTCATACGATGACCACGACGACAACTAGTTGTTAGAACCTATGTTTTAACGACTATTTTTATTTAAAGGAGAAAATAATGGGTAAAGGAACAAAATTTATTTTTATCACAGGAGGAGTGGTTTCTGGTTTAGGGAAAGGAATTACTGGGTCTTCTTTGGGTCGATTGTTAAAGAATACTGGTTTAACCATTTTTATGCAAAAAATGGATCCTTACTTAAACATTGATCCTGGAACGATGAGTCCTTTTGAACATGGTGAAGTTTATGTCACTGATGATGGTGGAGAAACTGACCTTGATTTAGGTCATTATGAACGTTTTATTGATACAAATTTAAATAAACAGTCTTCAACTAGTGCGGGAAAAATCTATGAAGAAGTTTTGACTAAAGAACGCAAGGGTGATTGAGGAGGAAAGACTGTTCAAGTCATTCCCCACATCACTGATGCAATTAAGCAAAAGATTTATCGTGCTGGTGAAAGTTCGCAAGCTGATGTCATTATTACTGAAATCGGAGGTACGGTTGGTGATATTGAATCTCAACCCTTCATTGAAGCAATTCGTCAGGTGCGGATGGAATTAGGAAGAGAAAACGTTTTATTTTTACATGTTGGTTTGTTACCTTATCTTTCTGCTTCTAAAGAATACAAAACTAAACCAATTCAACATTCAGTAAAAGAATTATTGAGTTTAGGAATTCAACCAGATGTGATTATTACCCGTTCAGATAAACCTGTTGAAGTTGATTTACTAAAGAAGATTTCCTTATTTTGTAACATTCCTTTAAACAATGTAATTCAAAATACGAATGCAGACACTATTTATAAAGTTCCATTAGAATTGGCAAGTCAAGACTTACATAAAATTGTCATTGACCAGTTAAAACTAACTCCGCCCCACGAGTTGGAAATGAAAGAGTGAAATAACTTTGTTGACAAAATTAATGGTGTTCAAGGTGAAATTACTATTAGTGTAGTTGGAAAGTATGTTGACTTACCAGATGCTTATCTTTCAGTGGTGGAATCTTTAAAAATTGCTGGTTATGAAAACCATCGCCAAGTTTTGATTAAATGAATTCAAGCTGAAGTATTATCTGCAGATAATGTTGATAAGTATTTAGGCAATGCCCAAGGAATTTTAATCCCTGGGGGTTTTGGTTCTCGGGGTGTTGAAGGAATGATTTTAGCATCAAGTTATGCTCGTGAACACAACATTCCTTATTTGGGAATTTGTTTGGGAATGCAAGTAGCTACAATTAGTATGACTCGTGATTGGTTGAATAAACCTCAAGCGACTTCAACAGAGTTTGATTCAAAGACTCCTGATCCTGTTTTTGACTACATTCGTGGCGTTAATCAAAAAACTCTTGGAGGAACTTTACGTTTAGGAAGTCAACCTACCCAATTAAAGCCAGGTAGCTTAGCCCACGAGTTGTACCAAAGTGATGTTGCTCACGAACGTCACCGCCACCGCTATGAATTTAATGCTGAACTTTATAAAAACGATTTAGAAGCTAAGGGAGCAATTTTTTCAGGAATTTATGAAGAAAAACAACTCTATGAAATTGTAGAAATTCCTAGTCATCCCTTCTTTATTGCTTCTCAGTACCACCCTGAATTTACTTCTCGTCCTAACCGTCCTAACCCTTTATTTAACGGGTTCATTCAAGCAATTGTTAAAAAGAGCGAAAATAATTAAATTATCGACTTTTAAAGATCAATTAATAATTGTCTTTTACCAATAAAGAGATACAATCTCTAAGTAGATAAAGAATAGTTAACAATAATCGATAGAAATGAGGTTTCTTTAAAGAAATGGAATTACTCTTAACTCCTGAAGAGATTGAACATCAGATTAAAGACACTGCAATTGGTGAGAGAAAGGTCGCAATCACGACTAAGCGGATGGATGTTTGACAAAAGAGTCAAAAAATAGAACTGCAAGACCAGTATGATCAAGCAGTTAGAAAAATTCAAATTGCTTTGTTAAAGAAAAAGAATCAAGTAGAACTTTCTAAGTATCGTTTGAAAGCTAGAGAAAGTTTAGCTGATTTTGATGTCTACCAAGCAAAAATTTTAGAAATTAAAACTAGTAAAATTAATGCTAAACTTGACCAAGCGAAGTTTAATCATGATTTAGAGGTGAAAAAACTTCACCATTCTCAAGATGAAAAGGTTACTCTTTTAAACCAAGCCTCTACTAAATTAATTAATAATTTAAAGGAAAATAAGGATTTAACAACAGTTTTAGCCACGATTAATGCTAAACACGATTTGAAGATAAAAGAAGTTGAACTGCAAAAAGAAAGTCGTTTAACTTTGATTAAAAATCACTACGATCAAAACTTTGCTCGTCTTGATGGAAATAGGCTTCGTAGTCTAAAGGTAAACCAAGAAAAACTTCATCGTCTTGAAGTTGATAATGTTGCAGAGATTAATCAGGATTATGTTCTTGAAATTGAACAAATTGAGGCTCAAACTGCTAAAAGATTTAAGAATGCTGATGCTAGTTATGAGAAACTAGTGCGTTTTTATGCGCGAGGAAATGAATGAAAGTTAAAAAAAATTGCCAACCGTAAACAAAAGAATTTAGCATCAATCCAGAATTATCATGATATCCAGATCATGAAGGCGCAACAAAGAAGAGATGATGCAATTAAGGTTAATCAGGAAAAACTTGTTCAATTTAGAGAAACTTATGCTCAACTGGTGGAATCAATTAATACTAAGTTTATTAAAGAAAGTCAAATTCTTGAAGAACAAACTACTAAAAGAATTGCTAAAGCGAACTTTGATTACCAAAAAGATCTTGAGTTTTATCACGCTAAGCAAGAAGTTTTATTAGCAAGTGCTAAGCAACGAGATTATCAAGGTTTTGACCAGAAAAAAGCTGCAATCGAAACGAAGTTTAAAACTCGAACTGAAAAGATTCAAAATCGTACTTTGAAAAAAATAGCTAGTTTGGATAAAAAACTTGACCAAGCATGAGAAAAACATGATAAAAAACTGGCAATTTTAGAAGGTACTCATATTGTTAAAGCTCAAAAGGGTCACGACCGTTTTTTAGTAAAACCACCTTTAACTGATAATGAGTTAAGAAAATTACAATTAACTAATAATGCAATCATTAACGATTTAAAAGAGTACCAAGTTAGCCAAATTGGTAAGTATGAACACCAAATCGACTTGTTGACTCAAAATTTAAACCAAGGAATGATTGATATTGATGATGGAGTAAAGTCAAATGTTGATCAAGCTTCAAAAACCAATATTAGTAAGGTCAACCGTAAGTATGACAAGAAAAACTTTAAGGCTAATTACCAAAAAGAAGCTAATAAATTGATTGAAGAAGACCGATGAAACCATCACTCTGCTCACCAATTGCTAGTTGATCTTTATAATCGTTCTGATAAAAACTATACTCCAGTTTCAATTCTGACAACTGACCTTTATCAAGGACAGAAAACCAAATTCCAAAACTGATGATTAAGTATCAGAATTAAGTATGCTCGTTGTCGCGAATGAAGTTTCAAAGAGTGAATTAGTTTAAAAATTTGGGGAATGCCAGTTTATGTTTATGCTGTTTTGTTTGGAATAATGGCTGCAGTATTGGCTACTGGCTATGCAGAAGTTAATATGATGTACCCAGCCTTTCTTTTGTTCACAATTGCCATTATTGGTGGAACAATCTTTAGTAAGGTGCCAATTTGAAATAAATACCTAGGAGGAGCAGTTATGGGTTGTCTCTTCATTGGTGCATTCCTAGTTTATTTCAATGCTATTCCCAAAGATGGTGATGTTTATAAAAGTATTAAGACTTGGTTTAATAGTCAAGGTTTCTTAGACTTTTATATCTCAGTTATCTTAATCTGTGCAGTGATTGTTGTTCCCCGAAGAATTTTATTAAAAGCATTGGGAGGATTTATCATTATCCTAGCGATTGGTTCTTTGGCTGGTGCTGGAACTGGAATTCTGGGAGGATTAATGGTCGGATTCTCTTCAAAGAAAACCATTATTAACTATATTCTCCCAATTCTGGGAGGAGGAAATGGTGCTGGTGCGGTGCCGATGAGTCAAGTTATTGGTAATAACTGGGGTCAAGCTGTCGGAGATGCTTGGTACTCAAAAGCAATTGCAATTACTGTTATTGCTAACATCTTTTCAATTTTATTTGCTGCAATTCTTTCAGGAGTAGGAAGAGCAAAACCAGAAATGTCAGGAGGAGGAAACTTATCAAGAAGTAATATTCATATTATTGAAGATAAGGTACAACTAAAAGATCGTAATACTGCAGCTGCTCTGGTAATGGTTTTAGGAATTTATGTGCTTTCAACGATTATTTCGAGTCAAATTTTAACCAAAGACCGGATTCATATCACCTTACCAAACTACGCGTGAATGATTATTATTTGTTTAGCCTTAAACTTTACTAATGTTATTCCGCGTGATATGAAAGCAGGAATGGAAAAAATCCAAACCTTCATTTCAAAACAAACTACTTGATTGGTAATGTTGGCAATTGGAATTACCAGCATTGATTTAAAAGCCTTTATTAATGCGTTGACTGGTGAAACTTTCTTAATTACCTTGTTAACTTGTCTTGGTGCTACTTTAGTCCCGATGCTATTAGCGAAATTATTTATGTTCTATCCAGTTGAGGCAGGAATTACAGCTGGATGTTGTATGACAGCTCAGGGGGGAGCTGGAGTAATTGGAGTTTTAGGAGCATCAAACCGGATGAAACTGATGCCTTATGGACAAATCTCAACCAGAATTGGGGGCAGTGTTGTCTTGATCATAGCTTCAGTGCTCTTCTCTAGTTGAAACCCACAGGTGTTTGCCTAAAATTGTGAAAAAGTTTTAAAATTGAGTTAGAAGAAAAGAGGAAATAGAATGAAAATTACCAAAAAAGTGATGAGTGGAAGTGTCGAATCTGGGGATATTTTAGTAACTTTTGAACCAAGTGAAAACCAAGGTTTAGATATTAGATTAACTTCTACTTTTGATAAACAATACCACAACAATATTTTAGAAGTTGTTCGACAAACTTTAAAAGAAAACAACATTGACCAGGGTGTGGTAATTTTAAATGATCAAGGTGCGTTGCCAGGAGCAATCAAGGCCCGAGTTTTAACTGCCATTCAACGGATGGGAGAAACTAATTAATGAAAGGTTGAACCAGAACTACACCAAGAAAACACATGCTTTTTGTTCCAGCAAACAAACCAGCTAATTTTCGTGATTTACCAATTTATCATCCAGACACGGTGATGTTTGATTTAGAAGATGCAATTTCTTTTAGTGAGAAAGATTCTTCACGCTTAATGCTAAGAGAAATGTTAAAAACTCTTGATTACAATACTTATGGAATTGAGGTTTGTGTCCGAATCAACGGGATTGAGACGCCATGATATGAACTTGATATTGCTGCTTGTATTGAAGGTGGGGTTAACATGATTCGTTTGCCTAAAACTGAAAGTGCTGCTGATATTCAACAAACTGTTGCTTTATTAGAAAAGTACGAACAACAATTTAAAGCAGATAAAACTTTAATTTTTGCTGCAATTGAATCAGCAAAAGGGGTTTTAAATGCTAATGAAATTTGTCAAGCCTCAGAACGGGTTGTAGGATTAGCATTAGGTGGAGCTGACTATTTAGTTGACATTCACGGAACTAAAACTGCTCCTAACCGCCAAGAGTTATTGTATGGTCGTCAACACCTAATTCACGTTGCTCATGCTCATAAAATTGATGTTTTTGATGTGATTTATGGTAATACTGCTGATGAACAAGGTTTTATTGAAGAAACCAAGTATGCTTTTGGTTTAGGTTTTTCTGGAAAATCATGTATTCACCCCAACCAAGTGCGTTTAATTAACAACATTGTTTGTCCTACTCCTGACCAAGTAAAATACGCTGTGGGAATGGTTAATGCCTTTAATGAATCAGTAAAAAAAGGTCAAGGAGTATTTTTATACCAAGGAACGATGGTTGATAAACCAATTGTAGAAAAGCAACAAGAAATTGTTGCTTTAGCAAAAGAATTTAACTTATTGAGGGGAGATGAAATCAATGAGTAAGTATGTTAATGAAAAACGCTTATCACAAAAAGTACTTGATTCAATTAAAGGATTGGACTACCCTCTAGTAGCTTTTGATCCAGAACATGAACACGTTAGTCAGGTTAGTGCCGCTAAAAAAACTTTAGCAACACACGAGATTCGCCGAGATAAAGTTGTCGATTTAAAAACTGCCATTAAAAATTCAGGGTTGAGTGATGGCATGACAATTTCTTTTCACCACCACCTTCGTGGGGGAGATATGGTTGTTAACCAGGTGATGCAAGTTATCAAAGAGTTGGGAATTAAGGATTTAACGATTGCGGCTTCTTCTTTTACTGGTGCTCACGATTTTTTAACTAGTTATATGGATGAAGGAATTGTTAGTGGAGTCCAAACTAGTGGGTTGAGAGATAAACTTGGTGAATACATTTCTAGTGGGAAATTGAAAAAACCAGCAATCATTCGTTCTCATGGAGGAAGACCTCGAGCAATTGAAGCTGGTGATTTAAAAATTGATGTCGCCTTTTTAGCAGCTTCAAGTGCTGATGAAATGGGTAATGCTAACGGGTCATTGGGAAAAGCACCGTTTGGAAGTATTGGTTATGCTTTAACTGATGCGCAATATGCTGCTCAAACCATTGTGATTACTGATACTTTACTCCCATTTCCTAATCCTGAAATTGCTCTTTCTCAATCTTTGGTTGATTGAGTAGTTGTCATCGATTCAATTGGGGATCCTTCTAAAATTGCTGGAGGGGCAATTCGTTTAACTTCTTCACCCAAAGAAGAAATTATTGCCCAAAATATCGCTACAGTAATTACTAGTCTTCCTGAATTTAAAGACGGGTTTTCAATCCAAATGGGAACTGGAGGAGCTTCACTTTCATCAATTACCCCAATTAAAAAAGCGATGTTAGAACGTAACATCAAAGGTGGTTGGTGTTTAGGAGGAATTACTAGTTATCAAGTAGCTCTTTTAGAAGAAGGTTTGGTTCAAGGATTGTATGATGTCCAAAGTTTTGATGCTGGGGCTGGTCAATCAGTCCACAAAAACTTGTTAACCCACCACGTGATTTCTGCTTCTCAGTATGCTAATGGTCAAAATGGTTCACCATTTGTTAATCGTCTTGATTTTGTCATTCTTTCAGCTTTAGAAGTTGACCTTAACTTTAATGTCAACGTAATTACTGGATCTGATGGAGTAATTCGTGGAGCTAGCGGAGGTCACTCTGATACGGCTGCAGCAGCAAAAGTAGCAATTGTCGCTTTGCCATCAATTCGGGGGAGACTTGCTTGTGTAGTTGATGAAGTCCAAACTATTATCACCCCTGGAAAGAGTGTTGATGTCGTGGTCACTGATTTAGGAGTGGCGATTAATCCGTTAAGAACTGATTTAATTGAAATTTTAAGTAAGACTAGTTTGAAATTAATGAGTTTAGCAGAAATGAAAAACTTTGCTCAACAAATTGTAGGTACTCCTGAACTAATTGAGTATGACTATAATCATCCAGTAGCGGTTGTAGAATATCGCGATGGTTCAATCAATGATGTCATCTATAAAACCAAGGTTAACAATGAATAGTGAAATGCTGTTTGTTAAGTTAACAATGGATGCTCCCCTTTTGAGTGCGCGAGAATTGCGCACTCTTGTTTTGTTTCGGTGTTTAGAACAGGGTTATGTTGTGGTGACCTTAACCTTAAATATTCCTGGCTTGTCAAAAACTACCCCTAAGAGTCAAGGGTTTTTTCATCACTATTATTATCAAGTTAACAAACTTTTAGAACAACAATTTAAACTTGAACAAAGGTTTAATTGAACTGATCCAAGTGGAGTGATTGGTTATTTTCTTTTGGATGGAAAAAGTGATTCTAGAATGGTTAAACAATTACTTTTAAATTATGAAGAAAGTTTAAAAGTACAAGGACAATTGCTTGACCTTGATGTTTATCAGCGGTCAAAAACAAAAGTTGGGCGGAAACAACTTAATTATCAAGTAAGAAAGTGTTTTTTGTGTAACCAACCAGCCAAAGAATGTGCAGTCAAACAAGTTCATTCTAAAAAGGAACTACAAGATTTTCTTGACCAATTTTTAGTAATTGATTCTTCTTGAAATGATGATCTGATGATTGTAGAAGAACAAGAACTTGATGAAGTTAGTTTTTATCAAGACTTTTTTAACCAGAATCAAGAAACTAATAAGCAAGTGTTAGAATCTTTGCAAATCGCTTTAGCTAAACCAGATTTTGACGATCTTGAACAAATAGCAAGCTTGATTCATTTGGTCGATCAGATTTGTTTAATTTTAAGTCAGCAAAGTTATAATTTAAAAAAAGTAAACCAAACTCTTGAACAAAGATTTTTGTTTCGCTATGAATTGCTAAGAAAATTTAGCAACAAATCTTATTGTTAGAAAGGTAAGTATGATGAATAATTTTCAATTAGAAATGGTTGATTTAAACAATACCGCAGCATTACAAGAAGTTAAAGATTTTTTAACAAAATTTAGTTTAAAAATGGATGATGTTGATCACACTGTAGTAATTAAGGACGAAAATCACCAGATTATCGCTACTTGTTCGAAGTTGTTTAACTTAATTAAGTGTGTTGGGGTGGATAAAGAATATCGTGGTTATGAACTTGCTAACAAGTTAGTAACTTATTATTTAAATATTATCAACGACGAATATGATGAAGCTTTTATTATTACCAAACCAGAATATAACGGGTTATTTCAAAGTATGGGATTTGGGAGTTTGTTTGAAAATGATCAAATTGCTTTTCTGACTTCAAGAATGGATAAAGTTCGTGACTATCAAGCTTATTTGTCCAGAGAAGTTAAAGCAGGGATTAACGGGGTTATTGTGATGAATGCTAACCCGTTTACTAATGGTCATTTAGCATTAGTGGAAACTGCAGCAAAACAAGTTGATAACCTTTACCTTATTCCTGTGTTAGAAAATTTAAGTTTTTTTACTTATCAGGAACGAAAGGTAATGATTGAACAAGGAGTTCAGGATTTAGTGAATGTTAAGGTCTTGAATGGTTGTCCTTATATTATTTCTAAAAGTGTTTTTCCCAGTTACTTTCTCAAGTCGAGTGAAGCAGTAATTCAAGCTCAAACTCAACTGGATGCTAATTTGTTTGTCAAACTTTTCAAAGACCCATTAAAAGTGAAAAAGCGTTTTTTAGGTAGTGAACCTATTTCTCATACCACTGATGTTTATAACCAAACTTTAACCACAATCTTAGAAAAAAATAACATCGAAGTGGTGATTATTCCTCGAGTGGAATTTAATCATCAACCGATTAGTGCTAGTGAAGTTCGTGCTTCTTTAGTTAAGGGTGATTGAAACTTGATTGAAAAGATTACCCCTTTAACTACAGTTCAATTCTTAAAGGAATTAGATTTAACCCCAAGGTTAAAAGCTAATTTGGACAAAATTTATAAAGATAACTAGTAGTTACTAAAAATAAGCAAATCAACCAAAACTAAGAGATCAGCGCTTCCTCCTGGAGAAATATTGTTTTTAATTGCTCAATTATTAAATGTTTCTATTTCAGCAGTTGCTTGCTGATAATTAGTTTGAAGTTTTTTTAAAAGAATTGAAGCACGAATTTGAACTTTACGATAAGAACTAATTCCAATCTTGCTAATTAAAGTAGTATCTTCAATATGAACCAAGAAATAAAGGAGTAAAGTAAAGTTAACTTCGTTTTCTGCTAATTGTTGGTTAACAAGAAGTTGGTAATAGAAATCATAAGCATCAAAAACAACTTGATAACCACTTAAAGCGGTTTGTCGAGCGCCATTTATCCCTTGTTGATAAAATGCCAAGCCTTTAGTATCAAGATTTCCTTTGAAATCTTCTTTTAAAGGAAAACAAAAAGTTTTGATTTCAGGAATAATTTTTGTTTTATCGCGATTCTTTAACAGGGAATAATAAAAGATTCCTAAAGCAAAAATTAAACCTTTATGAGTATTAATTTGATTGGTTTGTTCCAACATTGCTTGTTCGTATTTCAAGCCAATGATACGTAAATCAAGAAAAGTTTTGATTTCATTTAAATTCTTTTCAATTGCTTGTAAGTAAGCGGGGAAAACTTCATAACTTTTATAAAAATCATTGATATCCATATCCTTGTGAGATCCAGAGTTTATTTTGCTGACTAGTCCTAAACTTGGATAACTTTCCATTTCGCTTTTAATTGCTTTCAATGCTGCTTGGTAATAAACCTTTTTGTTTCGCATTTACGCTCCTTTTTAATGACTTAATTTTATAATAAGGTTTTAAAAAAGCAGTTTATAACACCAAAATAATTAACTTAAAATTAATTATTTTTCTATCGAATTTAAAAAGTTTTAGTTCATTCTTACTAGGAATTGAACAAAATAGTGAGAACTATTCTTATTTTGTTGTTCTTGATTGGAAAAACAATGAAACCTTTTCCAATTCTGTTGTAATCGATGGACAAAGACATGAAAATTTTGAGGTTTTAAAAGAAGTTTTGATTAGTAATTTCTTTGCTTTTGCTAACTAAAAACCTTGATCTGATTATTCTTTAAAATTTCCTTAGTTTACTATATAATCTTAGGCGAGTTAGTTAGCAGAAGTTAACTCTTTGGTACGTGCTGTGCCTAAAAAAACTAAAATAGGAATGAAAGGTTAGGAAAAAATATCAGTGGTTGAAAGTTGATAGTTTTTTCTTATAAATGTTATGAATAAAATTAACCAACACTTTGAAGAATTTAAAAAGAGTCGAATTTCTACAATTGTTCGTACTGATGATTATGATCATGCTTTAAAGATTATTGAAGGTAGTCGTGAAGGAGGAATTAAGTTTATCGAAATTACTTTAACTATCCCTGATGCTTATAAGTTAATCACTGAGGCAAGCAAAAAATGATCAGACTTAAAGATTGGGGCAGGAACGGTTTTAACTTTGGATCAAGCCAAAGAATCAATCAAAGCAGGAGCTAGTTATCTAGTTGACCCGGTATGCGATGTAGAATTATTGAAATGATGTAATGAGAACGACATTCTTTTAATTGCTTCAGGAGCCACTCCAAGTGAAATGTACAAACTTTCAATCAATGGGGCTAAAATCATTAAATTTTTCCCTGCAATGATTGGAGGACCAGAAATGGTGAAGATGATTAAAAATCCATTTCCCGAGTTTGAATTATTAGCAACCGCAGGACCAAACTTGAGTAATTTAGATGCCTATTATCAAGCAGGTGTGTTAGGGTGTGGCATTACTGCTGATTTAGGTGGAGCTCCAGTTGGTACTACTGTTGAAGAAATTACAACAATTGCTAAAAAGTATATGGCAATTGTAGCGAAATATTTATAAAAGAAGAGGTTTATAATCATGGATAAAAAAACTGGTGCACAATTATTAATTGAAACTCTAATTAACTTTGAAGTTAAGCATGTTTTCACTGTTCCTGGAGCAAAGATCGATAAAATTTTAGATACTTTTAACGATTATCCCGACGCTCCTAAACTAATAGTTACGCGTCATGAACAAAATGCTACTTTCATTGCGCAAGGAATTGGAAGATTGGCAGAAAAACCAGGAGTGGTGTTAGTAACTTCAGGACCAGGGATTTCAAACTTGGCAACAGGTTTGGTCACTGCAACTAGTGAAAATGATCCTGTGTTAGCGATTGGGGGAAGTGTTAATCGTAAAGATGCCTTAAAAAGAACCCACCAATCAATGAATAATGCGGCTTTAATGGAACCAATTACCAAGTATTCGGCAGAAATTACTAGTGTTGATGCAATTTCAGAAGCAATTTCTAACGCAATGCGAATTGCTTCTCAACCCCGAATGGGAGCAAGTTTTCTTTCTATTCCTAACGATGTTCAAGGTGACACTACTAGCAATATTGCACTTTCTCCAGTTGTTCACGATTCGTTTGGTCATGCTGATACCCAAAAGATTGTGAAATTGGCTCAAGAAATTGCAAGTGCAGAATTTCCAGTAGTTTTACTAGGAATGCGGGCACCAGGATATGCTGAAACTGCTGCTATTCGTGAATTTTTAACTAAAGTTAACCTTCCTGTAGTTCAGACTTTTCAAGCTGCAGGAATTATTAACCGTCAGTTAGAAAGTCTCTTGTTTTATGGAAGAGTAGGATTATTTAAAAATCAACCAGGTGATGAGTTGTTAGATAATGCAGATTTAGTTATCACAATTGGTTTTGATCCAATTGAGTATGATACTGAAATTTGAAACAAAGACCACGATAAAAGAATTTTCCATATTGATGAAACGATTGCAGAAATCGATAATTACTACCGTCCTCATACCGAATTAGTGGGAGATATTGCCAAAACAGTCCATAAATTAATGGAAGTTTCTTCACCACGAGTGATTGATATTGAGTCTGAAAGTGTTTTAAAAACTATTAAAGAAAAGTTGAATAAACAACGTGATACTTATCAAGAAGATCCTAATTTGGTCCACCCACTGCATTTTATTCAAGTCTTAAGAAACTTGCTTGATGATTCTGAATTTGATGTTGTTGATGATCAAACCGTGATGTCAGTAGATATTGGTTCAATCTATATTTGAATGGCACGAAATATGAAAGTTTATGAACCTAAAAAACTTTTATTTACCAACGGAATGCAAACTTTAGGAGTAGCCTTGCCTTGAGCAATGGGAGCAAGTTTCTTACACCCTGGTAAAAAGATGATTTCAATGTCTGGGGATGGAGGATTCTTATTTTCTAGTCAAGAATTAGATACGGCAATTAGAGAGAACTTGAACATTACCCATTTTATTTGAGATGATCATTCCTATAACATGGTTAAGTTTCAAGAAGAAATTAAATATGGCAGAGCAACAGCAGTTGAGTTAGGTAATATTGATTTTGTTGCTTATGCCCAATCATTTGGTGCAAAAGGGTTTAAAGTCGAAAAACCAAGCGAATTAGAAACTATCATGCGGGAAGCTTTAAGTTATCAAGGGGTAGTGGTTGTTTGAATTCCAATTGATTATCGCCAAAACATTGAACTTGGTAAAAAACTTCTAGATAAAATTAATTAGCAGGAGGCAACAATGAAATTAACTTCTTATAGTAGCATCGCTTCTCTTTCGAGTGGTGATTGAGATGGTCACTTTTCTTTGGCCACGATTAAAAAGACTGGTGATTTAGCTGTTGGTACTTTTGATCAAGGTAATGGAGAAATGCTAGCAATCGATGGTGAGTATTATCAATTATTGAGTGATGGGGGTGTGAATTTAGTTCTTGATGAGTGAACCTCTCCTTATGCAGTTAATGTTTTTTTCAATCCTGAGTTTAGTTTAGAATTGAATAATGTTAGTCAAACTGATTATTTAAAAGCGCTTGGTGCAGAAATTGAAAAGCACGGAAATCAATACATGTATGCCATTAGAGTCACTGGTGATTTTAAACAAATTATTTCCCGAACTGTTAGTTTAATTCCTAAACCTTACCCTACAATTAAAGAAATAAATAATATTCAACGGGTAAGAGAATTTGAAAACATTGTTGAAGGTAATATTGTCGGGTTTTATACGCCTAAATATCTAAATACGGTTAGTGTTGATGGTTTTCACCAACACTTTATTAACCATAATCGTGATTGTGGAGGTCACGTTTTAGATTTTCACGCCAGTTACCTAAAGATTGAATTTGCAAAAGTGAAGGAAGTTAACTTATTAATTAACGACCATTCCTTTGACTATCATGATAGTTTACAATCAGAAATTGAATTGGTTGAAAAAAGTAAATAATTATTCATTAAAACCAAGTTTCACGCTTGGTTTTAATTAACTGCTGTTTATTTTCTGGAACGCTATTATATAATAATAGTTAGAAAAGGAGATAAATATGCCAAAAATTTATAGTAAAAGACTAGTTAATGCTCGCAATATGGTGCATGATGCGTTTAAGAACCACTACGCAATTGGTCACTTTAATATCAACAACTTGGAATGAACTAAAGCAGTTTTAGAAACTGCTCAAAGTACTAATACCCCAATTATTCTTGCAACTTCTGAAGGAGCAATTAAATACATGGGTGGTGTGAAAGTTGTCAGAGGAATGGTTGATGCTTTGATGGAAACTTTAGACATTACTGTGCCTGTGGCGCTGCATTTAGATCATGGTCAATCAGTAGAAATGGCCAAAGAATGTATTGATAATGGTTATTCATCAGTAATGTTTGATGGTTCTCACTTACCATTTGAAGAAAACCTAGCCAAAGCTAAAGAGGTTGTTGAGTATGCTAAACAACATGATGTTTCTGTAGAAGCAGAAATTGGTTCAATTGGTGGTGAAGAAGATGGGGTTGTTGGTGAAGGTGAACTTGGTGATCCTGAACAAGCTAAAAAAATGGTTGAAACTGGAATTGACTTCTTGGCTGCTGGAATCGGAAACATTCATGGTCCTTATCCAGATTGATGAAAAGGGTTAAATTTTGATCAATTAGGAAAAATTGAAGATGCAATCCACTTCCCGTTAGTGATGCATGGTGGGTCAGGTGTGCCCCAAGACCAAGTGGAAAAAGCAATTAGTTTAGGAGTTGCTAAAGTTAATATCAACACCGAACTACAATTAGCTTTCCAAAAGGCTACTCGTGAATATATTCTAGCTAATAAAGATACTGATATGAAAGCTAAAGGGTTTGATCCTCGTAAGCTTTTAAAACCAGGATATCAAGCAATTCAAGCAGAAATGAAGAACTTGATTGAATGAATGGGATCAATTGGTAAAGCTGACCAAATTGAAAAATAATTAATTACTTTTAGCTGTGATTGGGAAAATGACTTTCTAGTCATTTTTTTTATTGAATAACAAAAGTAAAAAAACCTTATAAACCCGCATAAAATGGGTATAATTAAAAAGATGTAAAGATAAAATAAGAGTTTTATATCGAAATGAAAACATAGTCCAAAGGAGAAAAGATCTATGCCAAAAAAAGATATTCATCCCCAATATTTTGCTGATGCTCAATTTGTTTGTACCACTTGTGGTAATAAATTTATTGCAGGAACAACTAAGGGTGAAGAAGTAAGAGTTGATATTTGTTCAAATTGTCATCCTTTCTTTACTGGGAACCAAAAATTTGCCAACAACCAAGGTCGTGTTGAGCAATTTAAATCTAAATTCACTAAGCGTGATGAAACTAATGCTAAGGCAATGGCTGATTCAAAAGCAAAAAAAGCTGAAAATCAAAAGACTGCAAAAGACAAGAAATAGCAGGATAATTGTTGTAGGGACAAGATTGAATAATACTTGTCTTTTTTTATTGTCTTTTAAAATTTTGTTTAGACTTTTACTTAAAATTTTGATTATTAATTTAGAATATAGATATTAACCACAGGAGGTTAGAAATTTGAGTTATAAAATTACTAATGCTAAATTTCTTAACCCAAAAATTCTGGTCAAAAACTTTGATTTTTCTACAGAAAAAAATACAATTACTCAAGTTCATTTTCAAAATAACCAACAAAAGAAATTATTTACCAGAATCTTGAAAGGTAAAGAACAAATTGGTGAAGGTCGTTTTCTAGTTGATAGTCTTGATTTAGTTAACCCGAAATTTGTGAAGAATCACGCAACCTTCATTCGCACTGATAAATATATTGAACGGTTTATTCCTGCTAAAATCATTTTGGTTTTATCATCATTGTTCGATCCTAGATTTGTGCGAAACGCCCGGATTAAACACTTAAGAACAAAGTATGACTACCTTTCTTTTTTAAGTTCAAAACTAAACTTAACTGATGCGCAATTGAAAGGAAGACTTGATAAAGCAATTTCTGATTTCATTAATAATGAAACTAAGATTGAAGAAAGAGTACTTGGTGAATTTGAGCAACAAATGCACAAGTTTAACCAACAGCAATCTAATGAAGTTTTTTCTAAACAAAATAGTGTGGTTAAAGTTGTTGCTAGATCATATTACAAAGAAAAGATTAAGTTAGTAACCTACAATTTAACCTTAACTTTTTTTCAAGCGTTATATGATGATGTCTACAAGTTTAACTCTTTAAGAAACTCTTGTACGTGCGAGTACAATGCTAAGAAATCTTCAAATAAAGAAGTACGAAAAGTTTGAAAAGAACTCGCTTATCAACAAACTAAGTATGTTGTCAAAAAACAATTAAAATATATCGGTATTAAAATTAGTGAAAACCGAGCTTTAATTACTAGACAAAATTTATTAGTTAACCAGTTAAAAAAACAATTAAATTTAGAACTGAAAAAGTTTTATTTTCGCGAAAAATTTAGTCGTGACCAAGTGAATAACTTTAACAAAATTTTAAATAACTGACGTCGGTTAAATGATGACCAAGTTGAGATTTTTACCAGATCTCAACAAGATTACTTTTTCAAAGCCTTGGTCAAAAACTCTCAATATGTCGTTAAAGTTTTGGTGGTAAAAATTCACCATTATCACCAACTGGTCTTGAGTAATTCGCTTAAATACCGTTCTAAAGAAGATTTCAAAAAGAATAAGGTTTATTATAAAAAACAAATTATTAGTGTTTTTAAACAAGCTTTAGATTACAACATCAAGTTAATGAAAAAGTTCAATATTAATTTGGATTGGTTTTTAAAGTCAACTTTTAAACTTTCTTCGTTAAATATTTTGTTTGTGAAGATTATTCGTGCGATTAACATGAATCGTGAGAATGTCTTTTTAATGGATTTAGTTCACCTGTTAAGTCAAAATGATTTTGAAAAACTTTTAGCGACAATCAAAATGATGAAAGAAAATCACCCAAAGATGACTTTTACAATCCTTGAATCTAAGGCTGGTAAACTACCTTTTTTAGACCAAAAAATCTATACGCTTAATGATGGTTATTTTGAAGATGCCTTAATTGCTAAACTTATTGATGTCTATCCTGAAACCTACCGCTTTGAGTTGTTTGGAACTCGCAACTTATTTCGCTATGAGTATGAAAACCAACACATTAAACTTTATAATAAACGTGAACCTTATTATCAAGATAATCTTCCTGTTAAAGGTTATGCTTTTATTAATCCCTTTAAGATGAATTATGAAACCACGACTAGTTTTGCTAAAAATAAAATTGCAGTAATTAGTGATTTTAAGAAAACCAATAATTTCAATGATCCCTACATGTATTATTGTAAAAATAAAAAGGGTTATAAATTCTACTTTTATGATTATGATCACAATGATTTGAACAAGGTCAACCGCGGAATTGTTACTTTTGATTTAGCAGCAATTGCCGAGTTTATTGAAATTAAATAACTAAGGAGTCAGAAAATGAATAAATTATTAGCTAAAAAGTTGCATTACTTAATTAAAAAATACCAAACAATCATTATTGCCAAACACGTATTTCCTGATTGGGATGCGCAAGGAAGTGCACTTGGTTTAGCTAATCTGATTCAAGATAATTACAAAGGGAAAACGATTTATGTGGTTGGAGAACGAATTGATGATGATTCTTCTTTTCCCTCAGACCAATTAACCCTTGAAGCGTTAGGAAAAGCGTTACTAATTGTAGTTGATACTGCTAATGCTGAACGAATTGATTTTGAAAACTTTGCTGGGTGTCAAGAAATCTTTAAGATTGATCACCACTTGGTGGTTGATGATTATGGTAACTATAATTTAGTTGATGATACTGCTATTGCTTGTACTCAAATCATTACCCTGTGAGCTGAGAAAATGAAGTTAAAAATTTCTCCCCTAGCAGCAAAAAACTTATACAAGGGTTTGGTGACTGATTCTGGTCGGTTCTTGTTTAGTGGTGTTAATAGTCAAACTTTTCAAGCAGCTAGCATTTTAATGGAGAATGGGGTTGATCTTCACCAAGTTCAAAACGAGTTATACCTTCAAGATTTGAAGGTTAAACAATGACAAAATTATGCCTTTAATAAATTAGTTCTTACTCCTAAGGGGATTGGTTATATTGTGGTTGGTCCAAGTGATTATCAGCCCTTTAATTTAGAATATGACCAGGTTAAAAATGCTCTTTATACGATGAGTGGAATCAAAGAAATTAAAATCTGGTTCACAGTTATTGAAGTTGATCAAGAGTTCAAGGTTTCGTTACGAAGTCGTGATTATGAAGTCAACCAGGTAGCAAGAAAGTTCAATGGTGGGGGGCATAAATTAGCTAGTGGAGCAAAAGTTAAAAACCTAGCAGAATTACCCCAACTAATTAAGGCATTAGAAGCTTTAATTGTTTAATTCCGGCTCAACTCGATGTTTTGCGATTAAACAAAAGAATCGGTACAATATACTAGTTAAAGAAGAGAGGTGGATTTAATGAATCCAAAAACTTATGAGGCTTTGAGTTTAATGGCTCAACGTTTAGACCAAATTAATGATGATTTAATGAAACCAGAAGTTCTTGGTGATATTAAACGTTTAACCCAATTAAATAAGGAACGTGCTGATTTAGAAACAAAAGTAGCAAAGTTTAATGAGTATCAGGTAAACGAACAAGTAATTAATGATTCAAAAAAAATGCTTGAAGAAGAAACTGATAATGAAATGATTACTTATTTAAAGCAAGAATTAGAAACAGCTTTGAACCAAAAAGAGTTGTTAATCCAACAAGCTCAAGCTTTATTGATTCCTAAAGACCCGAATGACGACAAGAACGTTATTATTGAAATTCGTGGTGCTGCGGGAGGAGATGAAGCCAACATTTTTGCTGGTGATTTGTTTAGAATGTATTCTCGTTATGCTGAAAACCAAAACTGGAAAATTGAAATTCTCGAAGCGATGCCTGGAGAGGCGGGAGGATATAGTCAGATTTCTTTCTTAGTGAAAGGAGAAGGAGCTTATTCAAAACTAAAGTTTGAATCTGGAGGTCATCGGGTTCAACGGGTTCCTAAAACCGAAGCTAAGGGTCGGATTCAAACTTCAACTGCAACAGTAGTGGTTTTACCTGAAATTAGTGCTGTAGAAATTGATATTAAACCATCAGATTTACGAATTGATACTTATCGAGCATCAGGAGCTGGTGGTCAACACGTTAATACTACTGATTCAGCAGTTCGAATTACTCATTTGCCTACCGGGATTGTGGCTTCTTCTCAAGATGGCCGCAGTCAATTTCAAAATAAGGAATTAGCAATGAATGCTTTACGAGCAAAAGTTTATGAAGTTGAACAAGAAAAACAAGATGCCCAGTTACATGCCCAAAGAAAAACTGCTGTTGGTACTGGAGCAAGATCTGAAAAGATTCGTACTTATAACTATCCTCAAAACCGGGTAACTGATCACCGGATTGGTTTAACGATCAACAAATTAGACCAAATTATGGAAGGATCACTTGACGAGTTGATTGATTCTTTGATTAATGATGATCAAAAACAAAAAGTAGCGCGCCATTTAGAAACTGATGAAAATTAATCAAGCGTTTTTACTTTTAACCACGACTTTTGCTGATATTTTAGCTAAAAGTGATGTCTATGAATTGTTAGAAGTGATCTTAAAGCGTAGTTATGCAGAAATAGTTTTGGGAATGGCTGATGTTTTAACTTCTGAAGAAATCCAGACTTTTAATCAAGTAGTATCACAATTGAAAACTCGCTACCCTGTAGCTTATATTACCCGTCGAAAGTTCTTTTATAAGGACTACTTTTATGTGAACCAAAACGTTTTAATTCCTCGCGAAGAGACTAGTTTGATAGTCGAAATTGGTTTGGATTTTTTAAAAACCAATTACCTTAACCACCAAGCAATCTATTATGATTTTTGTACTGGTAGTGGTAATGTGGGTTTGTCAATTCAAAAATATTTCCCTAACCTTATTAGTTATTTAACTGACAACTCTTTTGAAGCTTTAGAAGTGGCACAATCTAATCAGATTGGTTTGAATTTAACTGATGTTAATTTTATTCACGGAGATTTTCTTTCTCCCCTGTTAAATCAAAAAAAATTTCTTAAAGCAAATTTAATTACAGTTAATCCACCTTATATTGATTCTAATGATCCTTGAATTGCAGAGAATGTTAAAAAATATGAACCTCATAACGCTTTATTTGCACCAAATCAAGGTTTGTTTTTTTATCAAGCGATGGCTGAACATTACTACGAAATTGTTGATAAAACCCAAAAATTTTTGATTATTATGGAGTTTGGTGCGAACCAAAAAGCAGAAATTGAAGCAATTTTCACCAAAAAGGTTCAAAATGATACTAAAATTAACTTTATACAAGATGCTAATGACCATTATCGGTTTATTACAATTAGTAATTAGTAAGGAGGTGTGAAATGCTTGGTTGATTAAAGTTTAAAAGTTATTTTAATTGAAGTATGCGTCACCAAAATCCAGGAATCCAAGCGCGTAATTTCCATTTGCTCTGAGTAATTTTGCGAAGTTTTCTAGTTTTGCTTTTGATTACGATTCCTGTAATGGTCTATGCTTTTGTTTTGTACCAAAACACCAATGTTGAACATTATATCAACTATACTAGCGATCATCACCCAATTTGATACTATTTACACCTTCCTAACGGGAAAGTAATGAAACCACTTCTTTGACTTGGCTTTGGGTTTTTAATCTTTGCTTTTGGGTTAATGATCTTCTTTAAACCCTTTGTTAGTGGAAAAACCGCCACTACCACCAAGTATGTTTTTGTTGGAATTATTACAGTAGTAATTGTTGTTGCTTTTCTTTTCTTTGCCTTATCTCAATATAAATATTCACAATTTCAAGACTTCTTTTATTATGAAATTCATTCTACTGGAGATAAGCAAGAATGAGCACAAGGACTAGCAAAATCATTTCGTGATAACTATGTGAATGGGATTAGTACTTATAATTGACAAGCAACTGCTGTGGTTTGATGAGTACTGATTGTGCAAATAATGGTAGTTTTTGCAATGATTGTGGGCTTACAAAATGCCGTCTATGACCATCAGTTTGTGAATGAGGAAACTCCACAAAAAGAATTAGAAACTTTTGAACAAATTATGATTATGGACCGTTTTTCTCGTCGGATTAGTAATCTGTTTAAGAATAATGAACATAACGTTTCAATTTTTATGAGCGTGGTTGCTGGATTAATTATTATTCCTAACCTAATTTATGCGATTCTTTATACTACTCCGGGAACAAATTTAAATGCGTTAGTTTCTTGGTCTTATAAGTTACCTCGCTTCTTAAAAGATAACCTTGATCAAGCTCCTCTTAACGATTTGCAAGGAATTGAAAGTAGTTATTATGGTAGTTTGTTTGTCATTGGTTCTTTCCCTTTGATTTGTTTGGGATTAACGATTTCAACACTTTTTTTCTTCCTAGCAGCATTGTTTCGGGGGAAACATCTTTCTAATAAGTTGTTTATACTTGAAACCACCCTACTTCTTATCTACCTTTTATTATTAATTTCAGTGATGTTTGTAGCTAAAATTTACATGCACCGGTTACAAAGTTATTGAAATGCACCCGTTACTGGTCCTAATGGTACTACTACGCGTGCGATTAATTTTTTTACGATTTTAAAAACAAGTATGAAAAGTGACGAAGCTGATAGTGATTTTAACCAGTTAATTCATCATTTTAAAATTTCAGGATTAATGAATAGTCATGGTTTTGAAATGGAATGATTATCTGGTTCTTCAATTATTGGAGAAGCAGTTATTAGTTATAGTTTTGTGATTGGTGCTTTTGTGATTATCAGTTATGATATTGTTAAGTTAACTCACGAGCGCAATGTTATAACCAAGAAGGCGAATGGGAACAAGACTTTAAATTAAGGATAGAATGAGATTATTAAACCCAAAAGAACAACAAACAATCATCAATTGCTTAAATCAAGGTGAAATTTTAATCTTGCCAACTGATACAATTTATGGGTTAAGTGGTCGTGTTGATGCTAAATTAAAAGTGAAAATCAACCGCTTGAAACAAGCTGATCAGGAAAAACAACTGATTATTTTAGTCAACAGTTTGGCAATGGCTGAAAGTTTGGTTAAAACCACTCCTGATAGTTTAAGTTTATTAACTAGTAGTGAACCAACGACAGTTATTTATCTTAGTAAAACCACTCCTGAGCAAACTTTGGCCTTACGGTTGGTGAAACGTCCTGATATTCAAGCAATTATTGATCAAACTGGTCCATTATATTCTACTTCAGTCAATGTTCACCATCACCCATTCTTGCAAACCAAGAAAAGCTTAGAAGAGTTTGATCCTTCTTTACAAGTTTTTTATGTTGGTGAACTGAATGGGCAACCTTCAAGAATCTATAATAGCTTAACTAGAAAGTACGAACGATAAGAATGAAAGGGATTGACTTTAATGATTTAACATCAGGAATTACTTTCGATCTTAACGTTAAACAATATCGTTTAATCCAAGATGTGTCAAGGTTTTCTTATCATCAACAAACTCTATTAGCTAATTGGGTTGATGATAACAATTGAGTGCAATTACCTCAACTTTCAACGTTATTAACAAAAGTTTATCCTTATCTTGAACATCCTGCTCAAAGTATTGTTAATTCGATTATTGCAAGAAACCAAAGAATTAATGATTTAATTCTGCAATCATTACAAAGAAGAAACAGTGAAAAGTTGGTTTTTTATCCTGAAACTGAAAAAGATGAGTTTGTTTTACAAATGGCTCGTGACTTTATTAATCTTTTGAACAAATTAATTTATAAGTATGAATTAACTATTCTTGATGGTTTTAAAACATTTATCAACAACGATATTAACCATCCTTTTATTGGTACTATCGATATTATTGCAAAGAGCAAGACTAACGGGTGGTACTTATTTTTGTTAAAAACTAGTAAGACGAGTTATTTGGCAAAAGATTATGCCCAGGCGTTTTTACAAAAAACTTTAGTAGAATCAAACAGTAAAATTAGAATTAAAACTAGTTTCTTACTTAATCCTCGTCAAGAACAAGTTTGGTTACCTATTCCTGAAATTAGTCAAAACATTCAGTTTGCTTTATTGAATTAAAACGCTTTGACAAGAATTATAACTTTTACTGTGTCAAGGTTTCAAAATTGAGTAAAATAAAATTATTCTTTTTGAAAGGGTTATAGTAAAGATGAAATATGAAATTGTGAATGATTTCAAAAATAATAAACATTATTATTTAGAGTTCTTAAATATTGTCAAGAAAAATAGTTCAGAGGCCAGCCTTACGTTTGAGGATTGAATGATTAGAATTAAATGAGATGATAACTACGTTCCGTTTGGCCTGACTGATGAGTATGGCGCCTTAATTGCTTTTTGTGGGGTCAGAAAAACAATGATTAGTGTCTATGACCGGAAGTATAGTGCTGCCCAGTTGGGAAAGGTTTATACTAAACGAGAACACAATAAAGATGAGATTAGTAAAATCTTAATTAAAAAGATTATTACCAAGTATGAAAACATTGTGGATTTAATTTACTTGTTTGATCCTTCACCCAATAATGAGTTTTTATGTCAACAAGGCTTTGAATTAATTCCCAATTATGCGTGCACGATGGAGTGAGATGGAGAAAAGAGTGTTAGTAATTCTGGGGTGCGAAAAATCAACATTGATAATCAAGGTGAAATGAATAATCTCTATGATGAGATTAAACATTCTTCACACATGTCAAAAGTGATTAACACCAATGGCGATGCGTTAATTAAAACTTACAATATCATGAAATATTATCCGAGAAACGTATTTCATGTTCCTTCATTAGATGTCATTATTATCTCAACAATTGAAAACACAACTTTTAACTTGTGGGGAGTTTTTTCTAAAAGTGAATTTGATATTGATAAACTTTTAAAGTTAGTAGTGCCTCAACATGTCAAAACCGTGTCGTTTGGTTTTATTCCAACCCATCCTCAAATTAAGTTAACCAATGATCAAAGTCCTAAAACGATGCGAAACAGTTTGGTTAATTCGCAGTTATATATCAAACAAATCTCTGTTGCTTTAGATAAAAAGGTTTTAAAATTTCCTATTCTCGCAGCCTAATTTTCAAAAATGTATTATTTTGAAACATTTTAAGTTTTATTTTGATACAATAGTTTTGAGGAGGGGATTTTGTGCTAACCCCAGCCAATGTGATGGAGAATCTTTATGAAATTAAAGATTTCTCAGAATTGGTTGTTGCTGCTAGTAATTATGAAGATCCGGTGTTTGTTATTTTTTCTGATTGATATAAAACACCCTATTCACCATTATTAGATAAGAATTTACAAACTTCTATTCAATATTGACCAGATTCCATGCTTTTGGATTTATGGAATCCTGATACGACGCATAACTCAAAAGGAGTGATTGTCCTTTTTGAGCGGGTCGAGGCTATTATTAACTTGCAATCATTCCAAGCAAATTTAAAAGAGTATGGGATTGATCTCAAAACTTTTGTTGTTGAAAAACAAGAAGCAGCGTTTTTTGACAAACAAAATCGTCCCGCTCGTGAAATAGACCCTGAGCGTTTAAAAGAATTAGAAGAAAAACGTAAAGCTGTTGAAGAACGCAATAAACAGTTCGAATACGATATTGAAAAAAACCAAGATAAATATGATATTCTCTTTAGTTATTTAGGCTATATGGCTGCTCTTTTTCTTCAAAAAGAGCTTTTTGTGGTTGATAAATGGCAAGAAAAGTTTAAAAGTTTAACCCCATTGGCAATTCAACGTTACTTTTTTGCTAACTTAATGTGAATCTTTATCAATGATAAGAATTCTCTGGCAAAAACTTTGGGAATTGATTTGTCATCTGCTAAGATAAAATATATTTACGCTGAGTTTTTGTACGCTTATACCCAAAACTATTTTGAAAACGATTATAAAATTGTTTTTGACAAAAATACTCCTGATTTTACGCATCACCGCCGGTTGATGTTATTAATGTATCGGTATCAAGACTATTTTGAAAGCGAAATTCTTCAACAAGCCCTTGAGCCTGTAACAAGTGATTTCTTTAACCACATTGATGGTTTTATTCAAGCATTAAATGACCAAGGTTTGGCGTTTGTTATTGAACAAGATGCACTTATTGCCCCAACTGCTAAGGCAAGTGAACGAACTGATTCGAAAAACGCTTTAGATAATTTACAATATTTTATTAAGGGTTATGTTGATCAAGTTCATGAAATTATTTCAGCATATAATCTCAGTGTTAAACACCGGAAAGAATAAGAAAATCGATGAAAAAGAAAATTAAGTGAAATGCCGCTAAGAAAATTTATCAAAAAGTTAAAAAAACCGATCTTCCTAAAGGGATAGTTGAGATCGTTAAACAGGCCAATACTCATAATATTATGATTGATTTTTTTGTGACTCTATTAGCAGAAAATGATAAGAATTATCAAGATTATGGTCAACATATGGGGTTAATTAAACTTTGTACAATTAAACTTTTTGCTAAACTCTTTGGTCATGAAAATAACCTTACTTTAAGTCGTTATGTTGATAATTTTTACCACCAGTATGCTGAAACTTTAAATCTCCCTAACAATCATCCTAATTTAGAAAAACCAGTAGCGATTGAACATAAGATTGTTGATGCTCAAGACTTAATTCTCTTTAATAACCATCATCATTATTGTGTTATTGCCTGAATTTTTGCTAGTCCTTTTCTTGAAACCACGACAGGAAAACTTTATTATGAATTTGCTTATTATGCACAAATGTATATCATTTTAAACCTTTACTCAAACCAACATTTTATCCCAGATAATTATGAAGTTTATTTGGCTAAACTTGATATTCAGTTAAAGATGATTAAAGTTTTGGCGCAAATCACCCCACAAAATTATAATCACTTGGTGAAGAAAATTAACAACTGATTTGATAAAATGGAACGCAAGGAAGTAAAAATGAGAAAGGGAATTTAAAAAAAGAAATTATGAAAAAAAATTTAGCTGCCTTCTTATCGTTAATTTTTATGTTTTCGATAGTTTTATTAGCAATCATCTTTTTAAGTATTTTTGTTGACGCCAACTTCTTATATACTTTAATTACTTTTGAAATCCTCGCTTTAATTATGGCTTTTTTAGTAGGAATGCAACAAAAGCGTCGGTTGGATGTCAAAATTCGGTGAGCATTGTTTCTAATTTTTGTACCAGTTATTGGAGTCTTTTCTTATATTTTCTTTGGGCGGCAATATAAATATTCTGTTGATGACAAGTACAAGTACGTGAACTTTAAATACGATATTATTGAAAAACAAAAGCAAATGGTTGCTAAGAGTAGTGAGATTTTAGCAACTAATCCGGAATTTAAACGTTCTTTTTTAATTGCTAATAACGAGCAGGGTGATTTACCTTATACTAAAAGTAAGGTTGATTTGCAGTTTAATGCTAGTCAAGCTTGAATTAACATTTTCCGTGATTTGGACCAAGCCCAGAATTATATTTTAATTAATTATTATATTATTGAAGATGGTGAACTTTTTAGAAACTTGACCAAGTTACTAATCAAAAAAGCTCAAAGTGGTGTTCAAGTTTATTTGATTTTTGATTTTATTGGTTCTTATGGAAAGTTTACTTATAAAGAACAAGTAAGGTTAACCAGAGCAGGAGTGCATCTAACTGCTTATTCTAAATTACTTTTACCTTTTTTAAGTTGAAAGGCTAATTATCGGACTCACCGTAAAGATATCGTGATTGATGGTAAAATCGGTTATTATGGTGGTTCAAACATTTCTGATCAGTACGTTAATCGTACCGCTGAATATGGTTTTTGACATGATGAGCAGGTTCGCTTGGTTGGGGATGCGGTTGGAGGTTTGGAAAAAATCTTTGTCTCTGACTGAGCGTATTGTACTGGTAAAGACTTAGCTGCTGAAGTTTCTGGTTTAGGGGTGGAGACTAAGGTTACAACTCCTTTTTCTGAGTCTGAGCAAAGTATTGTTCAAGTGGTCGCTTGTGGTCCAAACCATAGTAGTTCATCGCACTTAGACATTCTTTTAAATTTGATTGCTTCAGCCCAAAAACGGATTTGGTTATCAACTCCTTACTTTGTTCCTCCAAACGAACTAATTGTTGAGTTAGCATCAGCAGCAAAGTCAGGTATTGATGTCCGTTTAGTCCTTCCAGGAATGACTGATAAGTTCTTATTATTAGATGTTTCTAAAAAACACACTGACTTATTGTTTGATAGTGGAGTTAAGATTTATACGATGAACAATGTGTTCAATCACACTAAGGCTTATTTAATTGATGATGAAATGAGTTTTGTTGGTTCAACTAATCTTGATTATCGTGCTTTATTTTCTGATCAACAGACAATGGGCTTGGTTTATAGTCGCGAGTTTAATCAACAGTTAAGTCATCGATTTGAATGAGATTTTCAAGTTAGCAAGAAGTACAGTCAAAAACCTTCTCGTGAACATAATTTTTTAATTCGGGGAATGATATTATTGGTTAATTGAGCCGCCCCTTTATTATAATAAATAAGGAGGGTTTGAATTATTAAAACAACTAAAGGATTGAAAGAGAAAAGATATGAAAAGTAAAGATGAAATCTTAGCGGAGTTAAAAGCTAATGGGTGAAACTCCAGTGATACTGATAAAGTGGTCGTTGACCAGTTAATTCCTGCACTATCTGAGTTTATTCCTTCTCAAGAAAAAGTTTTAAGTGGGTTGTGAGGTTTTGGTTTAGACTATCAAAACCAAGCAACGACAAATAAAGAATTATTTATCACCACTACTGACCAGATTTTGATGGCAAGTGTTGATGAGACACAACCACAACAACAAGTTGTGGTTAAACACCATCCCCTGGAAAATGTCCATAAAGTTTTAATTCAAGATTCACCAAATGCTAATAAACGGGTGGATGTTATTTTAATTATGGTTGATGATACTTGATCAATTGATACCTTGGTAAGTGATGATTTAATTAAGCATTTCGAAGATAATATGAACCAGTTGCTTCCTCAATCTAAAATTGATGACCAAACTTTTGATATGACCCAAAAAGCAGAAACAATTAGAATTCAAACTGATGAAGATGATTCCCGTCAAGATGAGGGTCAAACTTCAAAAAAAGGGAATTGATTGACCCATTTATTTAAAAGTTTTTCTCTTAAGGATATCTTTAGAAACTTAGAATTCTGAAATATGGTTTCCTTAATAGTGGCAGTTGCAGTGTTAATTACTGCTTCAATTGCGACAGCAGGAATTACTCGTGAAAGTGTTTATATTCCTAATGGGATCTTTACTTTAGTCTTTGGAGTTATTGGAATGTTGGCAATGATTGTGATTAGTATGGTGCGGTGGGATGAAAATAAATTCTCAGCTGATTTATACCGGAGTTTATTTGGTGGTTTAGTTTATTTGCTAACATTTGTTTTTGGAATTGTCTTTTCTACAGGTTCAAGTTCAGCTAGTGCGTTAGGAGCAGTAGCAATTGTTTTATCAGTTTTATTAATCTTTGATGGTGGTTATACGATTACGCGTCATTATTTAAACTACTAAAAAGCTAGAGTAAAAAGTGGGTGACCACTTTTTTATTTTTAGTACAATTAGAACAAGGTTTAAGAAGGAGAAGAAGATGGAAGTTAATTTTAATCAACTTTTAAGTCATGATTTAAATCAAATTTATAAAGAAGTAAAGTTCCACTCTGATTATCCTTACCAAGCTGCTGATTTAGTGTTTTTAAAAACTTATCGTGATTTAACTACTCTGGTTGAAATTGTTGAGTTTAAAGCACTTTTTGACCAACTAAACAATAGCTTCATTACTGGTACCTGAATTTGTGATGATCAAGTTAAAGCGGTTTTTCTTGATTCTTATAATCACTTCCAAGGGACTTATACGCAATTAAAAGCTTTATGAAAAATCTATCAAAGTCCCCAAATCATCTTGAACAAAACATCCCAACTTCAGTTTCAAAAATTAGTTAAGACAACTATTGAAACTCAACTTGGAGCTTTAAACTATCACTTCCAAGAGTTTTATTTAACCTTAAAATCTAGTGGTGAAGGAAAAGAACTATTAAAGTTATTAACGACAATCTTTCCTGAGTTAATGAAAACTTCTCAAGACTTAGAAACTTTAATTAATTTGATGTATCAATTTAACCAGAATCAATCAATTTTTGTAAATCAAGAGTTTAGGAGTAAGATAAAGGTTAATCAGTTTAGAGAGTTTAAACTTGCTTTAAAAAAGGTTTTTTACTCTTTTGAACCATTGATTAAAGTTTATAACCATTGGATTTCACTTGGTAGTTTAACTTTTGATGGTCCAGAATTGATTGATTTGAATAACTAAGGAGCGATTATGCAAACAAACCCTAATTTTAAAAAGCGTTTTTATTACATTAGTAATCGCTATATGAAATTGATTTTAAAAACTAGAAAACTCAAAGCAATTAAAGAGATTGTAGTTGATGTTAACCCAGAGCTAAATTGTTATAAAAACTTTGTTATGGAAAGTTTTCAAACCTATGATGTCCATAATCTTAGTTTGAAGGTTTATTATTCTTTATTACCCAGTGCTTTTTTAAAGCGCCCCAAACTTTTGAACCAGGCGTTAATCGAATTGAACCAGGATGGTTATATTTATTTACGTAAAAACCTCTTGCACCATTATTATTTGGTTGATAATCAAAAAACTTGAATTGATTTAACCTGCGGGCAAACAATTAATCCTGATATGACAGATTTAATTCCCTCTGATTTGATGCTTGGTCAAGAAACAGGAGAAGACTATAAACTCTTTCATGATATTGATGAAGATACTTTATTATTGATTAATCCTGAAGAAAACGATCAAAACCAACCTCAGTTTATTGATTCACCAATCACAACAAAGTATTTAACTATCGCTCAAATTGAAGCATTAGAAAAGATGGAAGTGGTCGCTAATTTATTGGCCAACGTTTTTGCTAAAGAATGTTTAGAATGTGAAAAGTTAACATCAGTGCAAAAGGCGACCTTAAAAGAAATTATTGAGTATAACAACTGGGTAATTAAAACTAAACAACAACAGTTTGAAAAACAAGTTTCACCAGATAATCTAACTAAAAAGAAACGTTTAAACAAATCAATTCAACAATCAATTCACCTTGATATAAAAAATAGTTTAATTGATTCTCAAACTTGTTTATCAAAAAACAACTACTTTGATGAAAGCTTTAACAAAGTTATTAACCAAGAAAGCAAGAGAATCTTTACTGAATTAGGGTGAACAGAAATTAGAAAACTAGTCATTAATGATTATCCTGACTTATTTACTTTTTTAGGTAATTTATTAAGTCAATCAGTCAATAAACAAAAATCAAAAATTGCGCTTAAACCAAAACTTAAGAAAAACCAAAACGAGATGTTGCAATAATCGCTTGCTCAAGTTTGTTGGTCAATTAAGTCATCAAGATTATCTTTGATTAATTCAAAAATTTAACAACCAACCCTCTCATCAGAATAGTTTAAAAGCAACTAATCTGAGTAGAGAACAACGAATTGCACTTTTAGAGTTCCTAATTAAAAAAATATCGTCATAAACCTTTGTTTTTATCACGATATTAGTTATAATATTTTTTGTGTGGGTTCAAAACACACGGCAATGTGAAAGGGGGAAATAGACATGCCAACAATTAACCAATTAGTTAAATCTAACCGTGAAAAGAAAACTTGAAAAACTAAAGCACCAGCCCTTAACCGTGGGATTAATACTTTACAAAAAAAAGTTACTAAAGTTTCTTCACCACAAAAACGCGGAGTATGTACTCGGGTAGCGACAATGACACCTAAAAAACCTAACTCTGCTTTACGTAAATATGCACGGGTAAGATTAACCAACGGGATGGAAGTTAATGCTTATATTCCAGGAGAAGGACATAATTTACAAGAACACTCTGTGGTCTTAATCCGAGGAGGAAGAGTTAAGGACTTACCAGGAGTTCGTTATCACATTATCCGTGGAACTTTAGATACCCAAGCTGTTAATAATCGTCAACAAGCTCGCTCACGTTATGGAGCAAAAAAACCAAAAGCTTAAGTTGATTATTAAAGTCTTTTAAAAACATGATGAAAATATTAAATAAATTTAGAGAGAAAAAGGAGGGAAACTATGCGTAAAAATCAAGCTGAAAAAAGAGATGTCTTACCAGATCCAGTTTATAATTCAAAACTAGTTACTAGAACAGTTAATAAAATTATGTTGGATGGTAAAAAAGGAACTGCCCAAACAATTTTGTACCAAGCCTTTGAGATTATCAAAGAAAAAACCCAAGAAAATCCCATTGATGTTTTCAATAAAGCAATTGAAAACATTCAACCACATTTAGAATTAAAAGTGCGTCGAATCGGAGGGGCTAACTATCAAGTACCAGTCGAAGTTTCTGATGAAAGACGAGTTACTTTAGCTTTACGTTGATTAATTAACTATGCTCGTTTAAGAAACGAAAAAGAAATGACGATTCGTTTAGCAAATGAAATCATTGATGCTTCAAAAAATATCGGGGGCGCAGTGAAAAAACGTGAAGATACCCACAAAATGGCTGAAGCAAATAAAGCCTTTGCCCACTACCGTTGATAATTCAACGGCTTTATTAATTGAAATAGGAGGAAACAAAGAAAATAATGGCAAGAGAATATGCTTTAAAAGATTACCGAAATTTCGGAATCATGGCTCATATTGATGCAGGAAAAACAACGACCAGTGAACGAATCTTGTTCCATACAGGGAAAATTCATAAAATTGGTGAAACCCATGAAGGTGCTTCACAATTGGACTGAATGGCTCAAGAACAAGAACGGGGAATTACTATTACTTCTGCAGCTACTACAGCATTTTGAAAAAACCACCGTTTTAACATTATTGATACTCCTGGACACGTGGATTTCACTGTTGAAGTTGAGCGTTCACTACGAGTATTGGATGGAGCAATTGCAGTGTTGGATGGACAAAGTGGAGTGGAACCTCAAACTGAAACTGTTTGACGTCAAGCAACTACTTATAAAGTACCAAGAATTGTTTTTGTTAACAAAATGGATAAGACTGGAGCTGACTTTGAATATTCAGTCAAAACCATTGGTGAACGTTTAGGAGCACATGCTGCTCCCATTCAACTACCAATTGGTGCTGAAGATGATTTTGATGGAATTATTGATTTAGTGGAAATGAAAGCTTACCACTATGATGGTGCTCCTAATGAAAACCCTACAGAAATCGAAATTCCTGAGAATTTAAAAGATCATGCTCAAGCTTTAAGAATGGAATTGATTGAAGCAGCAGTTGAGTATGATGAAGAATTAATGCTGAAATTTTTAGATGGTGAAGAAATTAGTATTCCTGAATTAAAAGGCGCAATCCGTAAAGGAGTGTTATCAGCAAACTTCTTCCCGGTGTTAGCAGGTTCTGCTTTTAAAAATAAGGGAGTAAAATTATTATTAGATGCAGTAGTTGATTATTTACCCTCACCTCTTGATGTTCCTGCGATTAAAGGAGTATTACTTGATGGAAGTGATGATAGTCGTACTTCAAGTGATGAAGCACCCTTTTCAGCATTAGCGTTTAAAGTGATGACTGATCCGTTTGTGGGAAAATTAACTTTCTTCCGGGTTTATTCTGGAGTTTTAGAAAAAGGAAGTTATGTTTTAAACTCAACTAAAGACCGAAAAGAACGCGTAGGACGAATCTTACAAATGCACGCTAACCACCGAACTGAGATCGATCAAGTTTATGCTGGGGACATTGCTGCAGCTGTAGGGTTAAAAGATACAACCACTGGAGACACTTTAACTGATGATTCCCACCCAATTATTCTTGAATCAATGGAGTTCCCAGAACCAGTAATTCAGTTAGCTTTAGAACCAAAAACTAAAGCTGACCAAGAAAAAATGGGTTTGGCGTTGGCAAAATTAGCTGAAGAAGATCCAACCTTTAGAACTTATACTGACCAAGAAACTGGGCAAACAATTATTGCGGGAATGGGTGAATTACACCTTGATATCATCGTTGATCGCTTAAAACGTGAGTTTAAAGTCGAATCTAATGTTGGTGCTCCTCAAGTTTCTTATCGAGAAACTATTAAACTACCTGGTAAAGGCGAAGGAAAATATATTAAACAATCAGGAGGACGGGGATCGTATGGTCACGTTGTCATTGAATTTGAACCTAACCATGACCAAGGTTTTGAATGGGTTGACAAAATTACTGGAGGAAGAGTTTCTAAAGAGTATATCAACGCTGCTAAGAGTGGTTTAGTTGATGCTCTTCAAAACGGAATTGTTGCTGGTTATCCAATGATTGATGTTAAAGCAACAATTGTTGATGGGTCAATGCATGATGTCGATTCTAACGAATTAGCGTATAAAATCGCGGCTTCATTTGCCTTGAAAGAAGCAGCTAAGAAAATGCAACCTGTGCTGTTAGAACCAATTATGAGTGTCGAAGTAACTGTTCCTGATGAGTATTATGGAGATGTCATGGGAAATATTTCTTCAAAACGTGGTTTGATTGAAGGATCAGAACAACGGGGAAATGCTCAAACGATTAAATCTAAGGTTCCGTTGACTGAGATGTTTGGGTATGCAACTGAATTACGTTCTTTCACTCAAGGTCGGGGAAATTACACAATGATTTTCTCTCACTATGCTGAAGCACCAAAAATGGTCGCTGAAGAAATTATCAAAAAAAACTCAAAATAATTGATCATCAAAGTTAGTTCTTGCTAAGTCAATCAATTATAATTAGAATTAGATAAATAAGAACAAGTTTCGCCCCACTTAGGGGCGGTAGTACCTTACACGTGTAAGGATCGATAATAGTTGATAAGACTAGCTATCGTTTAAGAAAGGAAATAGAAAAATGGCAAAACAAGCATTTGATCGTAGTTTACCTCACGTTAATATCGGAACCATTGGTCACGTTGATCATGGGAAAACTACTTTAACCGCTGCAATTACCAAAGTTTTAGCAGCTGATGGTGGGGCTGAATTTACTGATTACGCCCACATCGATAAGGCACCCGAAGAAAGAGAACGGGGAATTACTATCAACACTTCTCACGTTGAATACAAAACTAAAAAACGTCACTACGCACACGTTGACTGTCCAGGACATGCTGATTATGTTAAAAACATGATTACTGGAGCTGCTCAAATGGATGGAGCAATCTTAGTGGTTGCTGCCACTGATGGACCAATGCCTCAAACTCGTGAACACATCTTGTTATCACGTCAAGTAGGAGTACCACGTATGGTTGTCTTCTTGAATAAGTGTGACATGGTTGATGACGAAGAATTAATCGATTTAGTGGAAATGGAAGTTCGTGACTTATTAAGTGAATACGAATTTGATGGGGATAATACTCCAGTAATCCGTGGTTCAGCTTTAGGAGCACTAAATGGTGATCAAAAATGAATGGATGCAATCCATGCTTTAATGGATGCAGTGGATGAATACATTCCAACTCCTGAAAGAGATAAAGAAAAACCATTCTTAATGCCAGTAGAAGATGTTTTCACTATTACTGGTAGAGGAACTGTAGCTACTGGAAGAATTGAACGTGGACAAGTTAAAGTTAATGACGAAGTTGAAATCGTTGGTTTAACTACTAATCCAAAGAAAACTGTGGTTACTGGATTAGAAATGTTTAGAAAGTTATTAGACTACGCAGAAGCTGGAGATAATGTTGGTGCATTATTACGGGGAGTTGATCGTAAAGATATCGAACGTGGACAAGTGTTGGCAAAACCAGGAACTATTCACCCTCACACTAAGTTGAAAGCCTCAGTTTATGCTTTAACTCAAGAAGAAGGGGGACGTCACAAACCATTCTTTAATAAATACCGTCCTCAATTCTACTTCCGTACCACTGATGTTACTGGAGAAGTTCAGTTACCACAAGGAACTGACATGGTCATGCCAGGAGATAACGTGGAAATGGAAATCGAATTAATCAAACCAATTGCTGTTGAACAAGGAACCAAGTTCTCAATCCGTGAAGGTGGAAGAACAATTGGAGCTGGAACAGTTATTGAAGTTGAAAAATAGTCAACTTAAATTAGTTCAAATCAAGTAAACAACCACTATATAGTGGTTGTTTTTTCTTTGTCAAGCAAAAATGCTATAATCAAGGTAATGATTTTTTAAAGGGAGAAATTTATATGATTAAATTAAATGCCACTGATGCAAGTGATTTAAAAGTAGTTGTTGCCACTGATGCAGAAATTGAAAATAACCACTTTTTAAAAGCTACCAAAGATAGTTTCTTAGTTGACTTTGGTCAAAAAACTGTTTATTTAAAGTTAGATTTGAAAGCAGAAGATCGTCGCAAGGAACTAAAGAAAGTGATTAATAGTTTAGTTGTTAAAAATGTTGCTAACCTAAGTCTTGATCTTGATGCTTTGATTAAAGTTTATAGCAATGATCAGTTTAACGCTGAACAAATCTTTAATACGGTTGTAGAAACAATCGCTTTTGTTAGTCACCCTGTATACAGTGATAAAAAAACAAATTCTAAAAAACCAGATTATCTTTATAATTTAACAAGTCTTGATGACAAGTTTAATGATTTATTTACTAAAGCATTAATTAAAACAGAAATGGTTAATTATGCGCGTGATTTACAAGACACTCCCCCTAACTTAGCAACTAGTGAATGATTGGCTGAAAAGATTAAAGCTGATGCTAAAACGATTCCAGGAGTAAAGTTAACAGTTCTGGGTTTAGAAGAAGCAAAAAAACTGGGGATGGGACTTTTGCTTGCAGTTAACAGTGCTAGTGAGTTTGAACCCCGAGTAGTAATTGCTGAATATAATGGAGAAGCAAGTAAACCAAAAACTGTCTTGGTTGGAAAAGGGATTACTTTTGATAGTGGAGGTTATAACTTGAAACCTTCTCAATTCATGAAGGGGATGAAGTTTGACATGTCAGGAGCAGCGATTATGATTTCAACTGTTTTTGCGCTTGCCAAAGCCCAAGCAAAGGCGAATGTGGCTGCGGTAGGAATGTTTACTGATAATCGCATTGGTGGTCACGGAACTTTACCTGAATCAGTGATCAAATCAATGAATGGTTTAACTGTTCAAATCGATAATACTGATGCGGAGGGTCGTTTAGTTTTAGCTGATGGTTTAACTTATGGAGTTAGAGAATTAAAAGCAGAACGTTTAATTGAAGCATCGACGCTAACAGGAGCAATTAGTGTAGCATTAGGTCCCTGAGCAACAGGTGGATTTACTAAATCTGATGCTTTGTGAAAAGAAGTAAAGAATGCAAGTCTTCAAACTGGAGAAGCAATTTGAAGATTACCAATTTATCCAGAACACTTAGAAGTGATGAAAAAGACTCCAATTGCTGATTTAACTAATTCTGAACCAGGAAGAAATGCGGGATCTTCAACTGCTGCTGCTTTCTTAAATGAATTTGCTGAAGGTTTAGATTACATTCATTTAGATATTGCAAGTACTGCTGATGACAGTGATCGTGGTACAGGAGTTTTAGTTAAAACTTTATTTGAATTATTGGCTAATTAGTCTTTGTCTTACCCCATTTGGGGTTTTTCTTTGCAAGAATTGAAAAATGGTATAATTTGCTTAATATCCAAGTTAATGTCTTTGATTAAAGGAAGGATTTATGGTTAAAAAACAGGTTATTTCAATGTGAATTGACTTTACGAGTGCTTATTCTTACCTTGCTTATACAAATTTAAAAAAAGCTTTAAACCAAACCAAGCGTTATGATTTAATCATTGAGTTAAAGTCCTACCAAATGCTTCCAGATTTTGATTCTCAAAATTCTCACCAAGTGCAAGGATTTAAAAAGTTGCTTCATGATGATCAGAAAACTTTTGAAAATCCTAAGTTAACCCAGATGCTAAAGAGTAATGGTTTGAAACTTGAGTTTAAAAATGTTAAACCACTTAATACTATTGATGCGCACCAGTTATTACATTTAGCTAAAACCCTTGATCCGAGTTTTGATTTAACTAACGACTTGGCCCGGGTATTTTTCTTAAATTATTGGAGCAAAAATAAAAATTTAGCATCAGAGAGTGAACTTTTAAAAATTAGTCATGGTGCTGGCATCGAGCAAAAACTGGTTAAGGAAGTTTTTGCTACTAACGATTATTTAAAAGCAGTTTTTCTTGATGAACAAGAGGGAATTAATCAAGATATTCAGGGTGTTCCTTTTATTGTTTTCCCCAATCAAGAAAAACTTTTGGGTACTTGTAGTGTTGAACAATTAAAAAGAATTATTAGAGAAATTAAACTAATTGATGAAAATTAGGTCATAGAAAGACAAAAAATAATGAAACGAAAAGATGCGGATAAAAAATATCAATGAGATTTTAGTCATTTGTATACTAGTGTTGATGATTGAAAAAAAGATTTGGATCAAATTGAACGCCTTGGTGAAGAACAAGCCAAGTTCAAAGGAAAACTAAATACCTTAGAAAACTTTAAGTTATTTGAAGGGCATGACCAACAAATGGCATTGATTTTGAATAAATTGGTCGTCTATTTGCATTTGGGTGATGTTGACCAAACCAATACTTTATACCAAGAATTAGAAGGTCTTTTAACAAATGTTTGGCAAAAAGTTAACGTTCAAACTGCTTGGGTTGCTCCAGAAGTAAAAGAAATTGGTGAAGAAACTATTTTGGGATGGATTGATCAAGAGTCTCAATTAGCTCCTTATCGTTTGGGATATGTTAATTTTTTCAAAGAAGCTGCTCACGTTTTATCTACTCATGATGAAGAGTTACTTAGTAAAGTAGCGCGAAGTCGGGGATTAATTGGGGGAATGTATGATAGTCTTGCTTTTGCTGATAACCAAGAGCAAAAACTTGTTTATCACGACCAAGAAGTTGTTGTGACTGGAGCATTACAACTCGAAATTATGCAAGATAGTGATCCAGTTAAAGACCAGAAGTTACGTCAAGAAGTAAATTTGTTAATGAATAAAGGGTTCATTGATAAGAAACATTCTTTTGCTAAAGTTTATGATGGGATTATGCAAAGTTCTAGTGAAGGGATTAAATTAAGAAATTATCCTAGTGCGTTAGCTGCAAGTTTACAAGGTGATAATGTTCCTGTGGAAATTTATTTAAAGTTACTTGAAGTTGCTAGAAAAAACATCCAGGTTTTTAAAGATTATAACTTGTTGATTAAAAAAGCCTTTGGTTTAGAAAAATTTTATCCCACTGATCGACAATTAAAATTGGTAAAAGAATATCACCAAACTTTTAGTGTTGAAGAAGCGCAAACAATTATCAAAGAAGCTTTAAGTGTTTTAGGAGAAGAGTACTTAAAAAATTTAGCAATTGCTTGGTCACCGCACCGGATTGATTATTATGAAGATACCAATAAAACTAGTGGTGCTTATTCTACGGGAGGAAATGGGGTTGAACCAATCATTTTGATGAACTGGGATGATAAGTTAAATTCAGTGACCACCCTTGCTCATGAATCTGGTCATTCGGTGCACACCTTATTTGCTGATGCTACTCAAACCTATCCTTTAAACGAGTATCCAATTATTCTTGCTGAAGTTGCTTCAACAGTTAATGAACATTTGGTTTTTGATTATTTAATTACCCACACTACTGATAAAAGTGAAAAGATTTATCTGTTACAACAACGAATCTTTGATTTAATGTCAACTTTTTATCGTCAGGTACAGTTTGCTGACTTTGAGTATCGTGCACACAGTTTGGTAGAACAAGAAGTACCCCAAACTGCTGAAAGTTTGGCAAAATTATTTAATGAAGTTCAGCTTGATTATGGTTATGATGTTTTTGATTCTAATCAAGAAAGTGATAGTCAATACGTGTGACCACGAGTATCACACTTCTTCCATTCGCCTTATTATGTTTATAAATATGCAATTGATGTAACAGCAAGCTATAAACTTTATACAGATATTAAAAACGGTAATACTGATAGTTTATTAACCTTTTTAAAAGCGGGTGGATCAAAAGATCCTTTGGATGTGTTAAAAGATGCCGGAATTGACTTTAGTCAAGAAACAACTTATGAACCATTAATTCAAGCAATGCAGGAAATGGTTAATGAACTTGACCAATTGCTAAACCAAAAATAGTTACCAATAACCAATCATTTAAAATGATTGGTTATTTATTTTTTAATCGCGCTGATTTTGTTAAGAATAAGTCGGAATGCTGATTTTCTTGGTAAATAACCAGGTACTAAGTAATTTCTAAACATTTCTTTTTTAAAGAAGAATTGTTGTTGAATTTGACTAATTAAAAAGTGAAGCACCATGCCCCAACCAAACATCAGAATGATTAAATCCATTGTCATTTTCAAATGGTTGGTCGTATAACAAAGAAACCAAATACCGTAATATCCTAAATTCACTATTAAAGAATTGATCGTATTATATTTTGTTTTTCCTGTACCGATAAAAAGTGCATCAGGAATAATTGTTAAAGCATAGAAGATATAAAAACCAAACAATTTTAAAACAATTAGAGTAATTTCTTGGTAATTATCAAGTTTTTGAATTACTTGGAAAAAACCACTTCAACCAGGAATTGTACAAATTCAAATTAACACAATGAAAAGCAAAATTAAGTAATAATTAGTTTCCTTAGTTTGAAAATAGTCCTCAGCAGCATCTCGTTTGATCACTTCTGCTAAAGCGGTGATTGGAATTAATAATCAAGTTCAAATGAAATTATTAGCAACCCAATAGTTTCCTTGTTCATTTACCATATTAACCATTTTCACAACCATTAAAGCATAAATGATATTATCAATAAAAACTTGTAAACCAGAAAAGACTCCAATATGGATTCAATTTTTCAAAATTCTTCAATCACCTTTTTTAAACCAGGATATTTTTAGATAACCTTGAATTGTTAATAAAACAATACTTAGAACAGTGATAAAAGCATTAGCAGTAATGTTTGAATAGGCAACGCCATTAACTTGATAACGGGGAATAAAAACAAAATCTCCAATTACCATAAAGACAGTTTGAAAGATTAAGAAAAGGTAGATATTATAACTTTTGTTCACTACGACAAAAATAACATTAATCGTTGCAGGAATGATGCTAATAATAAAGGCGATTGTTTCTAATTGAAGATAATCTTGCACTGCTTTTAAATCGGTTTCTTCAGGATTCATGAATTTTATTAAAGAATGAGCATAAAAATAAACCCCAATGAAGAAAAGAGTATATAGAAGACAAATAATAATCCCAATTTTAAAAGTAATGTAGGCAAAACGTTTTTCTCTAATTAGTTTAGTAAGAATCGCGTATAAAGGAATAATTAAAAAAGCTTTAATTGTTTCATCAATCAAATCAAATCATTCCATTTGACCGATTATATCTACTCCACTAGTGGAAGTTTGTGAAGAGACTAAAAAAGTTCTGATGGTTGTATAAAGTGCTGGTAATAGTGCTAAAGCGCACAGCGCAATAAAGAGTTTTCAATTAAAAGTTTTCAGGTTAATGAAATTCTGTTGAATATAACGTTTAAAGTTCATTAAAATTTATCCTATCTCTTTAGTGATTTTTTCTCGATATAATTCCACTCATTTTTGACTCCACTCCACTCACTGTTTAACGCGATTATAATTAATCGCTTTTAAAGGAGTATTAGCGAGGCGTTTATCCATCAAAACCATCATTTTAGTGGCGAAATTGTTTTTTGTTTCTTCTTCTGGATGATAAGCATCAATTACTGCTAAGAGATCTTTAAAAATTTGTTCATTATCACGGAATGGATATTTTCCGATATTGATTCAAACTCAACATAAAAAAATTAAATCTTCATAGTCATCACCAATTTTTGTGTGATCTCAATCAATGATTCCTACTAATTTTTGATCTTTAAAAATTACATTCATTGGTGATAAATCATCATGAACATAAACTTTACCTTGGAGTTTTGGTTTAGATAATTGGTGCATTTCTTTTAAACATTTAGCTACTTGAATAGTTGAGCTTAAAGGCATTTCTTCAACAAAATAACTCGTTTTCCCTTCAAAATAAGCAAAGATATCATTGTTATTTTCTTGACCATAATAGGTTGGTGCATAAGGAAACTTGTTTTCATTTAAGAAAGTAAGACATTGATATTCAATTTGATTATTACTAATTTCTTTAAAGACTTTTTTATTTTGGTTGTAAACTAGACTTGCAGAAAATCCATCAGTAAAAAAGCGTTTATTAAACTTTAACTCATCAACTAGATGATTGATTTCGCTAATTAATTTAAAAAATTCATCACTAATGTCTGGTAACACATTGAGAGAAATCAAAATAAAATTACCATAAACTTGTTCTTGATTAGAAACAAAACCATTTTCATCCAAATTTAAATCAAGAAGATTTTTCTTAGAGATAATATTTTTTAAATTTTCAACTTGTTTTTGATTAAAATCCCAAGCAAAGTTAAGAATTTTAATGACGAGATTATTTCTTTCTTTGTTACTAGTTTGGTTTGAAAGGAGTGCTTGACAAACCAAACCCAGTACTGGGTTTATGAAAATTGTTTCTAAGTTTTCTTTATTTTCTTGTTGAGTTAGTTGGTACTTGTTATCTTTTAATAATCAAGATTTTCGATAAGAAATAATCTTAAATAACGAATCAAAAATCACTGGAGTTCTGCTAATCGTTTTCAAAAAATCAGGATTAAAAATCGCTTCATTTTTTGAAAAACTTTGATTAATCATTGAGATAATAACTTCTTCACTCCACTCTTGATAGGTAGTTGAATCATCATTTTCTAATAATAATTGGTTAAATTTTTGTTCAAAAGGCTCTCTCATGTTTTAAAACGTCTTTAGACTTCTTCTCCGTTTAAAAGTTGTTCTAAATAATAACCAACTCCACCATCATGATTAGATTTTCAAGTAATTCCATCAGCAACAGTTTTCAAAGTATCAGATCCATTAATCATCGCCACTCCATATCCCACAGCTGTAATCATTCGATAGTCATTCATTTGGTCTCCAAAAGCAATCACATCACGAATATCTTTGTTGTAGTATTGAGCTAGAATACAAGCAGCATTACCTTTATTTGCAATCTTATTAGTAAGAGAAATTACAGGTAATGCTTTAGAATCACGAGTTACTCCATATAGGGTGTCGGTTTGAATTTTAACTGCATCTTTAAAATCTGTTAACATTCGCATGACATCATCTTTATATTTGGCATCTTTTAATTTCAAGACAATGTTGTTTGCTGGTCCTTTTCACTTGTGGGCTGGGTCATTATAAGTAAAAGTTCCTGCTTCCATTTCGTTTAAGTGAAAGAAGTTCTCTAAATCGTCATCCTGGTTTTTCAACATTGCTTTGTCATAATATTCCGTCATGACGTTAAGACAAGCATCGTTAATAATCGGATTATTTAAGATTTCTTTAATGATTGGTTCACTAATTGGAAATAAAATCCGTTTGAATTGACGTGCTTTGGGATCATGAATGTGGGAACCATCAAAATTGGTTAACAAAGTTGTTAAACCCAATTCTTCATATTGACGTGCACTAGCAATATATGGTCGGCCTGTAACAATACATACTTGGTGTCCGTTTTTCATTGCTTCTTTTAAAACTTCCACGGTTTTAGGATGCATTGTTTCGCCATCATTTGTCAAAATTGTTCCGTCCAGATCGACTAAAATTAAGCGTTTCTTATTTAAATTATTTAGTTTCATAAAAGATTCCTTTCCAAGAAAATACCTCTTAATTTTAACTGATAATTCCTTTCATAACATGATCAGAGGTTTTCTATTGTCTCCTTAAAGAGTACGGGCTAAAAATCATTTTTTCTTACTATTAAAAATAAAGTTCAGGTTATAATGATAATTAACATATTTAGAAAGAAGGAATAAATAATGAATGTTTTTGATGCGATTAAAAAAAGAAAAGCACTTAAAGCTTACAAACCTGGAACTCCAATAACTGATGAACAGTTAGATAAAATCATTGAAGCAGGAAGATTAGCTCCAACTGCTAACAACGTTCAAGACAACACTGTTATTGTCTTACGTAGTCCTGAAGCTCGTGAAAAGTACAAGAAAGGATTACATGACTTTAACCAACAGTATGCTACCACTGGAGAAGTAATTGTAATCTTTGTAGGTGTCCCTTGAGAGATGGTTGCTAAAAATGATGGTCAATGAATTTATGATGTTGATGTCCATGAGTATGATGCTCCTGAAGAAACCAAGCGAAAAATTGTCGAAGGGGTTCTGACTTATTACAAAACCAGATCAAGTTATGCTGATGTGCTAGACATTTATTCTAGTGCAATAATGTTTGCTTATATGAGTTTAGAAGCTACCGAATTGGGCTTTGGTACTACCCCAATGTTGGGAATTGCTAAAAATGATTTGGAAAAGATGTTGTTAGCTGATAAGTTAATTCAACCAGGACAACGGGTAAATTTAGCCTTAGCGATTGGATATGAAGATGAAGATAATGAACGAAACAAAATTCATACTCGGATTCGTATGCCCAAAGAAAAACAATTTAAGATTTTATAATTATCAAAAAATGTAGTCAAGAATAACTACATTTTTTTATCTTAAATTAGTTAGAAAATTTTCTGCTGATTTTCTTCAAAAATTACTGTCATTTCTCACCAGATATCTATAATGAACTGTGAGAAAGGAGAGAGAAAATGGATATTTCTAACAAAGATAAACAAGTTTGAGACAAAGCTAAGAGTTGTTATTGTGCCATCCAAGATTGTGCTGATAATCATAAGTTATGCGGAATTTGTGATGAAACAATGATTTATGGAGCTCATGAATCAGTACAACCAAATAGCGAATATTCTTGAAATGTTGATCATATTATTCCTTCATCATATGGTGGTGGCGATGGTATTAACAACTTACAAGCAGTTCATGTAGATTGCAATCAAGCTAAAGCTGATCACTAATAATCATTAGGCAAATGACACTTATCAATCTCTTAAGCGAATGGGACCCCTCCCTGCTTAAGAGATTTTTTTATTTTGCTATCTTAGGGGGGTGGAAGGTAGTTGTCTGCCTTAGATTTTTTCTAGAATAAGAAGTTTTTTCCTTTTTTCTGTTTGTGCAAATTCTATTATATGTTTCAAAAAGAAACATATAATAGAATAATAGAAAGAAGGGTTAGTTCTTTGAAATTATCCTCGAAGAAGAAAAAGGTTTGAAAACGCGCTAAACACTGTCATTGTAATGTTCAAGATTGTGCTCAAAATCACCGCTTGTGTGCTTTATGTCGTCAAACCATTATTTATACTGCTTATGAAAGTAATCAACCCCATAGTGAATATGCTTGAAACATTGATCATATTAAACCAAAATCACGGGGTGGAACTAATAAATTAAGTAATTTACAAGCAACTCACGTACGGTGCAACCTTGCAGCTGCTGATAAGCTTGATGATTAATTAACAATAAAAAAACCACCATTAACGGTGGTTTTTAACTGCAACAGCACAAGGCTGACAGTAATTATTTAAGCGCTGCATGTGCATCACATTCTTTCTAACTTATACTTTAATTATACTCTTATAATGAGATAATTAAGAGAGTTATCAAGCGTTAATTTTCACACTTTTTAATGACTTTTTTCTAGTTGTTGTAACCTTTGTTTTAGTGCCAATCCAGCACTAAAACCACCTAACTCCCCACTTTTACGGTTAACCCGATGACAAGGAATCATGATTAATAAGGGGTTTTTACCAACAGTGGTCGCAACATAACGCACCGCTTTGGGGTTATTGATTCTTGTGGCTAATTCAGAATAAGCAATGATTTCTTGATACTTCACTTTGGCAAGTTCTTTTCAGATGATGATTTCTTGCTCAGAACCATAAAGTTTAAAGGGAAAGGTTAATTCCTTGATTTTTCCTTGAAAATATTGCTCAAGTTGTTCTAAGGCTTGGTCGTTAACCAGGGTTGGTTGCTTAACCAAATTAATTGCTTCAATTTCAAAAGAGAAGTGATGATGAATTCAGGTTTTGAGTTTTTCATCAAAGTTCTCATGAGCAGAAATATAAATAATCTGGTGATCTAACTCTAAAACTGTAAAGAGATAGTCTTCAATTCTCCGACTGTTAATAATTCATGTTGTCTTCATTTTTGTTCTTTTCCTTGGCGTATTCTCTTTAATTGTAATAAAAAAGTTAGTCATAAGACTAACTTTATTGTTAATTTACTTGACCATCAGCACGCGCACATGCTTGACAACAATAAGGTTTATCGTTGACCATCACAACTTCATCTGGGTGCATTGAAACACCACAATGAGTACAACTAGTTTCGTTCATGAATTCACCTTCTTTCTAAAGTTAGTTCATCTCATAATCTCCCAATTATTGTACCTGGGTATAAATGCTTTTTTATGCAATTTCTAAAAGTTTCTATCCAATGAATTTAGTTTTATAATACGCCTTAGAAGTGGGGATTATGAAAACAAGTGAGATCATCAGTTTATACGCCTTACTGTTCACAATTTCTTATGCTGTTTTTCTGAAATCATTAAGTTCTTTTAAAGTTAAAAGATATAATTACTTAAAATAGAAGAGAGAAATAAATAAAATGGAAAATTTAAATGATGAGAGAATAGAGAAAATCTCGAATTCTTCAATCACACCTCAACAAGATATTAATAAGACTTTGTATGCGGTTGCTTTTGGTTTTATGATTCTAACATTGATTGCAACCGGAATTGCAGGAATTTACTTTATCATTTTTGCAGTTACTTCAACTTCATTTACCTCAACTTTTGATAAAGCAATGGTGGTGATTTATGCGATTTTTGCAGTAATTAGTTTTATTAGTTATGCTTGAAATATTCCTTTTACAATGAAAATCAAAAAGAGTATGGAAGCACTTGAAAAACCAAGCATTGCCTTTGGAGTTTGTGTTCTAATCTTTGGAAATTTAGTTTCTGGGATTTTACTTTTGGTAGCATCCTCAACCCAACCCAAAGTAATTAGCTAGAATGCGATAAAAAAGCAGATTTTAATAATCTGCTTTTTTATACCTCTTCACTCTCTTCTTGATTATTTTCTTTATCTTTCATTGCTTGGAGTAATTCTTGATTTTGCTTCAATAAGTCCTTGATTATTTGACCGTCATTTTGTTTACGAACAGTTTCTTGATTGGTGATTATTTTTTCATATCGTTCATCTTTTACTGATTCACTAGATTTATGTAGACAGATTAACCCGATTATTAATCCAATCAAGGCAGAACCTAAAAAACATAAAACCAAACCAACCGAATTATTATTGCTACACATAACAGCTCCTCCGATTGTGAAACCTAAAGTTCAAATTACTGCAACTATTACAATTAAAATTATCATATTATTCATCCTTATCATTTATTGTTTACAACAACAATAGTAATAATAATAATAATAATCAGTGTCAATGTTTGACACAAAATTGAGCAAGTTTTGATAGGTATAATTCATTCAGATAATTTAAGAAGATTAGATTGTTGTTTTATGTTTTTTATTTCGGAATGAAGTATTATCTAAGTAAGAAAAGTGGGCGATATTATGAATTTTAAAAAAGATGACAAAGTTTTAAAGTTAGTGAAGTATATTGGCAAAAATTATGATGTACAAAGTCAGGTGAAGATGCAAAAAATCTTGTATTTTTTGAATATAGATTTTTACAGAAAATATAATCGGTTCTTGGAAATATAAATTTCATCATTACCAATAATTTCCATAAATGCTTGTAATTCTGGTGGTTCTTGATTTCACTGGTCATAATCAAGACGCGGATTTTAAAACAAAAAATAGAAGAAGCCTATCAAATTAAAATTGATAAAGATAAAAATCCTGACAATAGTGTGCTATACAGAAGTAGAAATTCTGAGTGCAGATTTTAATTAAGAAAATATATTAAAAAATACCAAGTGTTTAAAAAAATGCTTGGTATTTTTCGTTAGTATAAATCCAAATTTTATTTTTCCCTATCAGACAGAAAATAAGTTATGTAGTAAAATAAGAATATGATATTTAATCATTAAGATGATTTAAATCATTGCTTAATAGGGGAGACTTAATATGATTCAGGAAAGGAATTTAGAGGAAAATTTTGCCTCTAAATTAGAAGAGAGTGGTTGAATAAAATTAGATGACATTAGCCGAGATAATGGCAAGTTAACTAGTGTAGTTGATACCAAACTTTTAAAGAAGAAAATTATTCAAATAAATGATATTTCTGAAAAACTGGCAGACAAAGCACTTTTAGAGATTCGTAAACAAAATGCTTCTTCATACCAAGAATTGGCTTTTTTGGGGTGACAATTATTAACAAATGGAGTTAAGGTTATTGACGATGAAAGTAATAATCTTACCAAAACTATTCGCTTAATTTCTCCTTATTCTGCTCAGAACACTTATCATTATGTCCGTCAATTTAAAATTGAAAGTCTTAATAATAACGAAAAACGAATTCCTGACATTGTTTTATTTGTTAACGGATTACCTGTAGTAGTGATCGAACTAAAGAGCACTTTAGCAGAAGAAAAACTTGATGATGCTTTTAACCAAAACCAATCACTAAAAACTTTTGCTCCCGAATTGTGAAAGTTTAATATTTTAAACATTGTTGCTAGTGATACAACGCTGTGTTATGGATCAATTAGTTCTAGTTATAAACGCATGGCTAAAATTAAAGGTTATAAAACCAGAGAGAGTCAAGAAGGGATTGATTATCTTCTCCATCCGAATAATCTTTTTAGTTTTATTGAACTTTATTCTTACTATTCTCAAGAACAAAACGAACAAATTAAATATATTGCTGCTCCTCATCAAATTGAAGCAGTGAAAAAAACAATGCAACATTTGGATGCTAATGCTAGTGATCCTGTTAAAGGTGGAGTGATTTGGCACACTCAGGGTTCTGGTAAGTCAGTGACCATGGTTTTTTTAACTAGAGCAATTTTAAACACTTATAAAAAAGCAACCATCCTGTTAGTAACTGATCGAACTGAACTTGATGACCAACTTTATACCCGCTTTGCAAAAGCAGCTAATTACTTGAATAATACCCCGGTGCAAATTCAATCTCGTCAAGATTTAATTAATCAACTTGATCAGAAGAAAAACTTTGGGATTTATTTCACAACGATTCAAAAATTTGGTGATCAAGTCCAGGGTGGTTTATCACAACGTGATGATATTTTTGTGTTGGTTGATGAAGCTCACCGCACCCAAAACAACTTAAGTTTTGACTGACAAGTGAACAAAGAAACCAGAGAATTAATTGAAAAATTTGGTTATGCTACTTATATGCGCAATGCTTTTCCCAACGCTCATTTTGTCGCTTTTACAGGAACACCATTAATGGGGGTAGAAAAGCAAACAACTAAAATTTTTGGTGATTATAACCATAAGTATTTAATGACTGATTCGATTGAAGACGGAACAACAGTCAAAATCAATTACGAGTTAAGAAAAATCAATTATGAGTTTGATCAAGAATATTTACAAAAAATGGATGAGTTACAAAACGCTTATGTTGAAGAACTTAATAAAAATGATTTAGCTTCCCAAGTAAAGGTGGATGAACTTTTACGTTCAATTAAAATTAAAGAAGTTTTAGAAAATCCCGAAATTATTAAGGCAAAGTCTCGGGATTTACTTGAGCATTATAAAAAACGTTTTCAAGTTTTACACGGAAAAGCAATGATTGTCGCAGGAACGAGAAAAGCAGCCTTTGAATACTATCAACAGTTAAAAGCTTTAACTGCTCAGGATGATGAATTAAAGCAAATCACTCATCTTGACTGAAGTGACCAAGAAATCATTTTGGTGATGACTACGAGTAATAAAGATAACCAAGCAATGAATGAAGCAATTGTTAAAGGTGAAAAAGAACATGAGGTTGCTGAAGAGTTTAAAAAACCTGATTCTAAACATAAAATTGCGATTGTGGTCGATAAGTGGTTAACTGGTTTTGACGTACCAGATTTAGACACGATGTATCTTGATAAAATAATTAAGTGACATAATTTAATGCAAGCAATTGCTCGCGTTAACCGGACTTATGAAAATTCAAAGTATCAAGAAGTAAAAGAAAATGGTCTAATTGTAGATTATATTGGGATTTGAAGAAAACTTCGTGACGCCTTATTACAATATACAAAAAGAGAAAATGATCCCAATGATTTCTCCATTGAAGATGTGGAAAATGCTCATGATTCTCTAGTTCAACAACTAAAAATCATTGAAGAAAATTACATCCCTGATTTATTCGCTTCTTATCAATCAGATTTAAAAAATAATGCTCAAGTAGCTTATCGTTTTATTATGAATGCTTGAGAACAAATTAGTAATTTAGCAATTGAAGATCGTAATCGTTTCTTGATGATGGCAAATTCAGTAAAGAAGTTTACTAAAGTTGCTTATTCGGTTTTAAGTGATGATGAAATCTGGGCTTCAAGGGTGGTTGGTGAAGTTTATGCTTTACAGAATTCTAGCACTAGATTTGATGATGCGCGGTTATATGCCACAATTGAACAAATGAAAACTTTAACCAAACAAGCAATCTTAGTTAATGACAAACAAATTATTGTTGAAGAAGCACAAATTAATCGGGATTTGAGTGAGGTTGCAATCTTAATGCAACAAGAAGCAAATGAATTAGCACCAACCAACCCTAAAATAGCAGTAAAGATTATTACCATGGCGATTAAAACCATTATTGATAAGGTTTCCACGATGCGACCAATTTTTGCTGAGAAGGCTTCTGAGCGTTTACAAACAATTGTTTTGGAATTTGATAAAACTATTGATGCGGCAAACTTATTAGAAGAACTAAACCGTTTGTTTAAAGATCTGCGTCTTGATTATGACCAGTGAAGTCAAGAACCACCAGAATTACAAGCATTTATGGAAATTATTGGTGATGATGAATATTTTCAAGAAGCGAAGAATTCACCAATTGTTGAAGAAATTTCCACAAAATTAGTTAACTTAATTAAGCAACAAGGGATTGTTCAATACGACACTAATCCGCGGGTGCGAACTTTAATTTTAAGAGAAATTAAGAAACTCTTATTGACAGATTATAACTATCCTCCAGAAAGATTAGGGGGAACTTCAAAGATTTTAATTGATTCAATTGATAAACAAATTAAGTTGAATCCGCACTACTTTGAAGAAAGTATTTAGAAAGAGGCAAACAATATGGCACAAAATATTGAAGACATTGAAACCAAACTTTGAACTGCTGCTGATGAATTAAGAGGTAACCAGTCAGCTGAAGAATATATGCATATTATCTTAGGGGTAATTTCTTTGAAATATATTTCCGACCGGTTTAAAGTTGCCAAAGAAAAACTAAAAGAAACTGGCGAAACTTTAGCTGATTATCCCCCAAGAGATTTTTATTTAACTTTTGAAGCTTTTGTGGTTGTTGAAGAGGCGAGTTGGGATTATATTATGCAGTTTGCCAACACCAACGAAATCGGGATGAAATTAGATCACGCTTTCTTGTTATTAGAAGAAAAGAACCTTGATTTAGCAGGTTTATTTAACAAAAACTACAACAGTGAAGGGTTAGACCAAATAAAGCTTGGAAACGTAGTTAAAGTCTTTTCTGATGAAGATTTCACTCAAAAAGGAAGCGAAGATTTGGTAGGAAGAATTTATGAATTCTTTTTAGGAAAGTTTTTCAAAGACCGGGGACAAAAGGGTGGTGAGTTCTATACTCCCGAATCAATTGTAAAGTTAATGGTTAATCTTTTAAAACCGACAGGAACGATTTATGATCCTGCTTGTGGTACGGGAGGAATTTTAGTTCAAGCTAAACATTATATTGAAAAACATGGTAGAAAGATTACTGATATCTTTGTTTATGGTCAAGAATATAATTCGGTTACTTGAAAGTTAGCAAAGTTGAACTTGGTATTGAATAGTTTCCCTTTAGAAGATGTTAAGCATCATCCAGTATTGGGAACCCGAGCAGCTGATTCGTTTGCTGCGGACCAACATAAAGGTTTGAAATTTGATTTTGCGATGGCCAATCCCCCATTTAATATGAAAAAATGAGGGCAAGACAAGTTGTTAGATGATCCTAGGTGAGAATGAGGTCTTCCTCCAGCAAACAATGCGAACTACGCGTGGTTATCAATGATTGTTTCTAAGTTAAATCAACACGGAAAAGCCGCAGTTGTGCTTGCAAACGGTTCTTTATCTTCTTCACAAAATAATGAGTTAGAGATTCGAAAGAATTTTGTTAAGAATAATAAGGTTGATGCAATCATTGAGTTACCAGATAAGTTGTTTTATACCACGGGAATTCCTGCTTCAATTTGATTCTTTAACAACGATAAGAAAACTGACAAGATTTTAATGATTTCTCCCAATGCTGTTAAAGGAAGAATGCGTAGTAAGAAACTTCGTGAACTAACAAATGAAGATATCAAAGGAATTGTTGAACTCTTTGATCGTCATGAAAATGGCGAAGATATCAACAAAGAGGGAATTGCTAAGTCAGTTACTCAAAATGATTTAGCAGCAAATGATTATTCTTTTGTCCCGGGAAGATATGTTGGTAGTGTTGAAGAAAAAGTTGATAAAGAGGCAATCAAGTCCGAAATTAAAACTTTGGCTAGTGAATTAAATCAGTTATTAGAAGAATTTGATGAATTGGTACCTGACATAAAAAAAGCAATTGACCAAGCAATCGCTTATAACGATGATGAAGAGTAAGCGGTAGTTTCAAACTCCTTAAGTAAAGAAGTTTTTTTATTCTTTTACTCCTAATTGAACCATTTCACTTCATAGTTTTTGATTATTTTTTGGAGTTCAGATTCCAGCTTGATAATTAAAAATTGAGAAAGTTAACAAAGGATAAGGAAAATTCATTTCTACTAACTTTGAAATACATTTGAAGTAATCGTTCTTCAAAGGAAGAATAACTTCACAAACCTTTTGTTTTCATGGTTGTTTATACTGAACTCCACTATAAATATCATTTAATTCAGGAACAATGAAATTATAAATTCCTCCAACCCCAACAACAGGATTCACTAAACTACCATCAGGCATTATTTGTGGTTTTGGTTGGGGATATTCCACAATTTTAATATGCAAAACCAGGTGTTCTAACAAATTACAATAAACCAATCGTTCGGATTTTTGTCATTCAAATGGCGAAAGTTGGGCAAATTCTTTAGTTGATAGCATAATTCCTTTATCTTCATCAATATGATGAATGTACAATCCTTCATTACCGCGACCAATCTTTTGAGTTTTACTGGTATAACTTTCATTAGTAAAGTAATTTTTAGGCACTAATCCATACTTTTTGTGAAGGTGTTTTCAACATTGTTCATAATCTCAACTTAACATTTGTTCGATTTCAGTCATTTTTTTATCCTTTTATCTAATTAATAAATTAACACAAAGTTGATAAAGTTTGGTTTTCTTAGCTTCAATTTCTTCAATTAGCAAGAGTAGTTTAAATAAAGTGTTGGTAATGTTTTTTCACTCAGAATTAAGTTTGAAGTAAAGCATTTCTTTTTTTGCTTTAGAAGCATGCTTAATTGTTGAACCAGTTGCATTCATTTCAATGATCTTTTTATTAGTGTTATTAAGAACGTTCAATAATATTTCCACCTTTGTTAAATAATCGGATTTCAAATTGTATAAATAACCATTAAAGCCTTCAATAAACCAATCAACTAAACCAACAGTAGCATCTAAAGAAAGTAAAATATCCCCTTTAAAGGTGTTCGGTTGATCTTTGACAAATTTACTAGAAATTCTGGTATTCAAAGTTCTTATATCAAGAAAAGGTGTTCCTGAGCTTTCAAATTCCTTTGGTCCGTTTTTACCTTTTTCAAAAGTAAGATGATTAATTAGTAGTTCATTGGTCTTTTCAATCTTATGGTTAGCAATCATTTTTAGTAATGAAATGATTGCTTTTTTAGTGGTTTTTATCTTAGTTGAGATTGTTTCAAGAGGTTCAATAATGTCGATTATTTTTTGTTGCTCTTCTAGTGGAGGAAGGTTTATAAAATATTGATTCCAAAAATTACTGGTTAGACGAGGTACAGCAGATCCTATACTAAAAATGGAAAAATCAATTGATGACATTAAATAATAGATGTATTTGGTTGTTGTATCATCTTTTGTTTTAAACGAAAATGCCGTGTTTTTTGTTGAATGTTTTTTGTTTGTAAAATATATGGACATAGTCCCAACCCTAGGCAAGATGATAGAATTACTTTCAAAGGTTGGAATTTTTGTATAACCAACTATTCCCCCTGTTGCAAATATAGGGAAATCTGAATCATTCCCATTAGCGACAAAACTTTTAGAATACTTTAATTCTCCAATTTCTCCAAGTTTATAAATTGCCATTAAAAAACAAGGCTACATTGCCTTGTTATAGATTTTTCAGTTGTCTTCTAAGGATAGGTTTAAATATCGAAAGGTTGTTTCAATTTTTTCGTGGCCTAACTGCAACATTACCATCTTAGGATTAGCACCATTTAACAATAAATGTGTTGCACTTGATCTTCGAATTGAGTGGGGTGTAAACTGATCACCCAAAACCTCTTTAACTCACAATCTTAAAGTTTTTGTCGTGTAATCAAATGGTCTTAATTGCTTGGTTGTTTCTCAATTGTGAAAGACTTCTCTAATTTTGTTTCCTTTCCCCAAAATCCTAATGGTTTTCTTGTTTATTTCGATTATTTGATAAAGTTCTGAAGCTCTTATTCCTGTCTCAAATAAGAAGCGAATCAATAGTTTCTTTTCTGTCAATGAAACATTTTCCTCCTCTTTAACTTCGGTTTTTTTCATTAAATATTTCTTGGTAAATACCTCCATATATACCTTAGGTATTTTTGGTAATTTGATATTTTTAAAGGTATCAATTCGTTTATCTTTGCTTCACTTCATGTATGAACATAAGACATTGTAATGAGTTCAAACTGTATTTGGTGAATGATAATGTAACCTTAATTCCTTCTTTAAGCTTGCAATATTTCCATAGTATTGCTTATATTTTTTTAAAATATTTGTATAAGTAATAATTGTATTTTTCGAATAATTATTTCGTTTTAAATAATTTATAAATTCTTTTTCTTTCATTTTCCCCCTCTTAAATACTAATTAAAATGGCAATACGATAGAATAATAATTAGAAATTGGGAGGTTTAATAATGGCAATTATTGGTATACAAACAGGTAACTCGAATACAGAGGATGCCCAAGAAAAAGGTATCTATCCTTTATTTGATAGATCGCAAGTAATTAAAAGAAGTAACAAGTATCTTTTCGATGGTGAGTACGTAATCGTGGCTGGAGAAGGAAACTTTAAACCAAAGTATTACAATGGAAAATTTGATTTGCATCAAAGAGCATATTGTATAAAATCGACAGATACTACGAAATTAAGTAATAAATATTTGTATTATTTAATTTTGAAAAATTATCAAATTTTCAATAATTATTCCGTTGGTTCAACTGTGCCATCGTTAAGACTTTCTAGTTTTAATTGGATTAACAAAATATCTTTTCCGGCTTTTGAAGAGCAACAAAAAATAATCGACATTATCGCACCAAAAGAAGAGTTATTTTTAAAATTTTCAAACACGATTAGAGTTGATAATTTTGAACATACGAAAAATGATCTTAAAAATTTAATCGACATTATTGAACCTATTGAGAAATTGATAGATTCGATAAATTTTGCCAAAAAAAAGACTATTTCTTTGATTTCGAAAATGGGTGAGTTATCACTTTTGGCTTCAAAGAATATTGAATCAATTAAATTTGATAAACAAAAAGAAAAGTATATTGAATCAGGAAATTATGTTTCAACTGGAAATATTGGTGATTTCAATAATCTTATTGAAAAGTTTGAACAATTATCATCAAATCCGACTAGAGCTAGACTTAAATTTAAAAAGGATACCCTTTACATTTCTAAATTAGATGGCGAAAAGAAAATTCTATATCTAAATAAAGATCGAGATTTAGTTCTTTCTAATGGTATGTGAGGAATTGAAGGAAATGAGGATAGTAAATATTCTTTATATGCTTTTCTACTATCAAATACTTTCTATGAAGAAAAGACACTCAAATCAACAGGAACTACGATGAGAGGATTGAATGACAATACTCTAAAACAAATTATTAATTATTATTCGATTACAAAGAAACACAATTGATTAGTAAAAAAATATTTTGTCTACTTGTCTTTCTTAACAGAATTATTAGAAGTATTTTATAAAATCAAAAATAAGTTCATTAAGTTTTTTGTTGTTTAGAGAATTAAAATTTTTTGAGTAAATATTTAACTGTTATTTGATTAATTAAATATCTTAAATTAAGATTAAATAAAGAAATGATGAGGTTTTATGATGAAAAAACAACAATATTATGATTTGATAGATGTTTTAAATAAAATGAATTTAAATCTAGAAAAAATTAATCAGAAATTAGAAGATGATGTGGAACTAAAATCTAAATTAATTGAAAGTGTTGATAGTTTTACCTACTCCTTAAAAAATATTGAACAATTTGTTGAAATATTAGGAAAAACAAATGAACATATGTCTAATTTACATAAAATTAGTGATGGAATTAGTAAAGTTTACCTTCAAGATGAGCAAAAGAATGAATTGTTAAAAGAAACATTAAATGAAATTAAATGAGCAAATAAACGATTACAAGAATAGTTAAAACTATTTGGAGAATTTATTTTAGATTAGGGAGGTTATTTTGTTGTGCCAAATTTTGAACAAACAAAAAAAGACAAGAATTACACGAAACTTTTGAACAATTTATTAGATATTAGGAGGGCCGATTCCTCCATTTTAACCAAAACATCGACTAATAAAAATTTTGATTTGTTTACTATGTTTCAAAACGATGTTAAATGTCTTGATCTTATATTTGATGAAAAAGAATTTACTCTACAATTAACAACAAAATGAATGGAAGAGTTTATAGATGAACTTAAGGAAGTTTATCAAAATTTTGAAAATCATTCTGAATATAGTTTTTTGGTGAAACAAAGAATAGACAGATTGTGTCAGAAATACGATTGAAAATTATCAAAAAAACAACAAAACGGTTTAGAACTTTCAGATAAAAGTGAAATAGTCAGAGAAACTTTATTAGAAATTGTTGATTCTTTAGAAATTGAACGACAAAAATTTATTAAAACATGAACTAAATATGCGAAAGAAGTTAATGATGAAATTGATCAAAAAGGCACATCCCCTTTGTACGTCGCTACTTGTTTCTTAAAAGGAACTAATCAGAATCAATCTATGGGATTTAATGCACCGTTGTTATTGAGAGAATTAAATATTAACGTTTTAAAAGATTCAGTAAAGATAACAAGTAGTTCTGATTGAATAATTAATGAAAAGTTAGTTTTTCATTTTGAAAGAATTGGTTATACATTACCTAAAAAACTTGATTTTGAAGATGAAAAGTCTTTTTCAGAAATTTTAAATGATGTTTTATCAAGAATTCAATTAGATGCACCAGCGAAAAATGGTTATTTCATTTCAAAATTTAAAAACTTTAAGAAAGAAGAGATTTCTAATAAAAAAATCGAAATAATGCCAGGAATCGTCATGGGTTGATTTAATCCTGTTGGGGGTTATTTAAGAGAATTAATGCAAAAAATTATTGATGATAATGAAATTGACCAGATTATTGATACTAATCCAATTAAAAGTATTTATCAAAACAAAATTATGACTGAGATCGAGAATAATTATGAAAAATTAGTTAAAATTCAAGAATTGAATTATGCCCAAGACAAAGCATTGGTTTCAGCATTAAATCAAGATACTATCATCTGAGGTCCTCCAGGCACTGGTAAATCACAGGTTATTGCTAATATTATCGCCAATATTTTGTACACAAATAAACGAGCCATTGTCATGTCACAAAAAATGGCTGCTTTAAGTGTTATTAAAAAAAGATTGGGTAAATTAGCTAAGTTTATTCTTTTTTCTTTCGATTCAAAACAAATGAAAAAAGAAGATTTCTACGAACAGTTAAATGATTTTTTAAAAACTGTAGAAAAATTCGACGATTCTGATATTAATTATCGAAAAGCTAAACCTTTAATCTCTAAAGAAAAAATCAATATTCTTAATTTTGTAGAACGTCTTAAAGCAAAAGGCGAATATGATAGCATTGTTAAGATTTATAAGTTGAATGGTAATAAGTATGACCAGATGAAACAAATTTCTTTTTTAAATAAGAATTACTATTATCCGGAAAATGCCACAAATGATCAAAATTACTTTTTAGAGAGTTTGGCAAATCTAAATAACATAAAGAAAAATGGTTATATTTTTTGATGAAAATATAAAGATTCTTTTATAGAAGAAGTTAATAAAGCTTTTCAAACAATGAATGATCATGAGATTCATGATTTAGAAAAGTATATTGCTCCTTTTAGAAAAACTTCGTTTGATAACGTCCGATTAGTTGGCGAAATTCCAAAAGTGTTAGGAAATGATGAAACAGATTTAGATTTTCAAAGTGATGAGGATTATCTGGAGAATTATTTAGCTACCAAGATTGCCAAAAAAATTGAGAATTGAAGTTTTTTTGATAGAGATAATCTTGTTAAATACAATAAGTTTGCTAGTGCAATTAGAGCTAAGCGAAGATTGCCTAATAAATTCATTAATGATCATCTTGAAATTCTCAATGAATTGTTTCCGATTATTGTTACAACTCCTGAACAAATTTTTGTTGGTTATGAAAAGAATTATTTTGATTATGCAGTGGTTGATGAAGCTTCGCAAATTTTTTTAGAAGTTGGTTTACCGATTTTATACCTAGCAAAAACAAAAATTTTAGCTGGTGATCCAGAGCAAATGCGCCCAACTTCTTGATTTTCAACAAGAGATGTTGCTGATGAATATGATGAAGAGGACGTTGAAGAGAATGCGCTTTCTTTATTGGATTATGCAATTGATAAAGGAGTTAACCAAGTTTTATTGAATCAAAATTATCGTTCTAGTTCTGCTGCTTTGATGTCCTTCTCTTCAAAAGAATACTACAACTCTGAGTTAGAAGTGATTGACAAGCAAACACTTCTTGATGAATTTTCTTTTACCAATAAACCAATTAAAATTGTTCAAGTGAATGGCGAATGAAACAAAGGAACTAACGAACAAGAAGCAAGAGAAGTTGTTAAGATTCTAAAACAAACTCATGAAAACTATGAAAACATTATTGTCTTAGCCTTTAATATTAAACAAAAACAATTAATTGAAGAAATGATTTCATTTTCTGAATCAAAAATTTGAAATAAGGTGTTAGAACGAAAAATAAGTATTCGCAATATTGAAAATATCCAAGGAGACGAAGCGGATTTAGTAATCATGTCAGTAGTTTATGCTCCTGAAACAAGAGTTATGGGGACCTATGTTGTTCGAAATGGCGGAAGAAATGCCTTGAATGTGGCGGTTTCGCGCGCCAAAGAACAAATGATAATTGTCAAATCAGTTAATGCTAATAATTTGGCTAATGGGTCAGGAGAAAACTATGAAACCTTTAGAAGATGACTTTATTTTTTAGATCTTGATAATCCAAAACAAAAAACTTATTCAATTACTGAAGTGAAACGAATAGAAAGTTATAGTGAATCTGATTTCGAAGAAACAGTTTATCAAAGATTATTAACCGATCTAAAACTTATCCAAGAAGAATTAAAATTGTTTCAACAATATCCGATTGGTTCAAAAAGAATTGATATTGCTGTTTTAGATGAAAATGACAATTATATTTTAGGAATCGAAGTAGATGGTTATAAATACCATTCGACAATTGATAAGTATTTAAAAGACCTTTCTCGAGAAAATTTTATTAAATCTAAAGGATATGATATTACTAGAATCAAAGATATAAATTGGTATTTAGATTCAGATGCTGAGGTTAGAAGAATTGAATTTTTAATAAATGATAAATTAAAGCAAAGTAATCTTAATCGAAATGATGAGAAACAATTAATTGAAAATAATGATTCAAATAAATATTGATGAGACCAATAAGTAAAGTACAACTAAAAAATAAGAATTTCGATAATTTGAAGTTGCATTCCTTAGATATAATAAGGTTATGTTTGATATCAGAAAGAACATTAATATGAAACAATTAACATCAAATCAAATCCGACAAATGTGGTTAGACTTTTTTGTGACTAAAGGTCATCATTTTGTTGAACCAGTATCTTTAATTCCAGTTAATGATCTTAGTTTATTGTGAATTAATTCAGGAGTAGCAACGTTAAAACCTTATTTTGATGGAAGAAAGACCCCACCATCAAAAAGGTTAACTAATTCTCAGAAAGCAATTCGGACTAATGACATTGAAAACGTAGGAGTAACTGCTCGTCACCAAACCATGTTTGAAATGCTTGGTAATTTTTCGATTGGTGATTATTTTAAAAAAGAAGCGATTCAATTTGCTTGAGAATTGTTAACTAGTAAAGAATGATTTGATATTCCTGTAGAGAAACTTTATATCACTGTTTTTGATGAAGATACAGAAGCTTATGAACTTTGAACTAAAGAAATTGGTATTCCAACTGATCATATTTTTAAGATGGGTCGAGAGACTAACTTTTGAGATGTTGGTCAAGGACCTTGTGGACCGAATACTGAAATCTTTTTTGATCGGGGTGAAGTCTGAGATCCAAAACATCTTGCTACGAAGTTATTAAGTGATGATTTAGAAAATGATCGTTATATTGAAATTTGAAATATTGTTTTCTCTCAATTCAATAACGATGGTACTAACCACTATACTGAATTACCAAGAAAGAATATTGATACTGGTGCTGGCTTAGAACGATTAACTTCAATTTTTCAAGACACCCCCACTAACTTTGAAACTGATTTGTTTTTACCAACCATTAAAAAAGTAGAACAACTAAGTGATGGATTTAGTTATTCTCTGGATAATTACTTTCATCCTCAAGATGCTCAAACTCGGACTAACACTGCTTTCAAAGTGATTGCTGATCATGTTCGGGCAGTGAGTTTTGCGATTGCTGATGGGGTATTTCCAAGCAATAAAGACCGAGGATATGTTTTACGACGTTTAATTCGTCGTAGTAGTGTTTATGGGGGTTATTTGGGTATTCATGAACCATTTCTTTACCAATTAGTTGATGAAGTGGTCAAGGCAATGCAAGTCTTCTATCCTTACTTAAGAGAAAAGAAAGCATCAATTGAAAAAACCATTTATGAAGAAGAAGTGAAGTTCTTAAAAACTTTATCTAAAGGATTTGAAATGTTAGAAAGCTTAATTACTACTAAGCATGAAGTTAGTGGTCAAGATGCTTTATTATTGTTTGAATCATTTGGCTTTCCAATTGAATTAACCATTGAAATTGCAGCAAACAAGCAAGTAAAAGTTGATGTTAAAGCGTTTAATGAGTTATTAGCAGAAGTTAAGGAAAACTCGCGTTCAGCACGTAAAAACCTTCAAGCTTGGAATAATCAAAACGAGTTATTTACTAAACTAACTGTTGAATCAGAGTTTATTGGTTATGAGACTTTAGAAAATAAACAAGCAAAGGTAGTTTATCTGTTTGTTGATAATCAAGAAGTTCAAAGTACGAAGGATGAAGAAGTTTATCTGATTTTAGATAAAACCCCTTTTTATGCTGAAAAAGGAGGACAAGCTGCTGATGCTGGTTATCTCTATTTAAAGAATGGCAGCAAAGTGTTTGTTGATGATGTTCAACAAGGACCATTGGGACAAAACATTCACCATGTTCAACTAAATAATCACGAACTAAAGGTTGGCGATGTTGTTGAAGCCCGGGTTGATGAAGAAAAACGTCTCTTAACCATGAAGAATCACTCAGGAACCCATTTAGTTCATGCTGCTTTAAGACAAGTCTTGGGAAATACAGTAATGCAATCTGGTTCTTATAATGATGAACACGGATTAAGAATGGACTTTACTTATAATGAAAAAATTACTTCTAATCAATTAGCCAAAACCGAAACAATTGTTAATCAAGTGATTGATTTAAATATTCCTAGAGAAGTGTATTACACTTCTCTAGAAGAAGCTATCAAGAAGTATCATGCTTTAGCTTTCTTTACCGAGAAATATGATGAGATTGTTCGGATTGTTAAGTTTGGTGATTTTTCTTGTGAACTTTGTGGAGGAACTCATGTGGAAAGTACCAGAGAAATTGAAAACTTTATGATTACCAAGTTGGAGTCAAAAGGATCAGGAGTTTATCGAATTCACTGTTTGACTAGTAATGCAACGATTAGTGAATATGTTCAAACTTTGTTTAATAACTATCAAGAAGAAGTTGATAAGTTAATGTCTACTTATCATGAATTTAAAGAACAAGTAACTAGTGCTAGTTTAGAAACTAAATATGAAGCAGTTAAGCATGTGGTGGTTGATAAACAAAACATCAACCAATTAAAAGAATTGGTTGATGACTTTAAACAAAGTTATAAAGAGTGAGATAAACAAAAACAAGACGTTTTAACTCAATTAAAGATTAAACCTTATTTAGAAGTTAAACCTCAAGTAAATGCTCAAGGAGTGGCAGAAATTCGTTTAGAAACTAAAAATTTAAGTATGAGTGATTTAAAAACTTTAGCTGATGTCTTTAGAAATAAATATGATGATTTGATTGTTATTCTATTTAGTCAAAGTAATAATGATAACTTTGTGGTGGTCGCGGTTAGTGAAAGCCTACAAGATCAATATAAAGCAATTGAGATCTTTAAGAATTTAGCAGTTCATCCAAAAGGTGGAGGTAATGCTAATTTAGCTCAAGGGAAGTATTAAAAAAATATCGTTTTACATTATTTTGAGAAACTTATTCCTTTTTTGATTATAATAACAGTGAACAAGTTTTGCTTGTTATATAAAGTTACAACGTGCCTCTTATATTCAGAACTGAACCTTTTGATATGTTAGGCTATGTGCTCGCAGAGAGCTTAGAAATATCACCACCTACTTATAAAAGTAGGTGGTGATATTTCTTTTTATTGATGCTTTTTGATGAGATTCCATAAGATGGCCTTATTTTTGGTGTTACTTTTCTGGACGTCATTAGATTTTATTTAATCTTTTTATTTATTTCAAAATGATATATTATTTAAATAAAATGGAAAAAAAATTAAACACATTGAATCAGAATATTAAAAATTCTGATACTTACAAGAATTTATCAAAAAGTTATGAGTTATTGGTTCCTAAACTGAAAAAAGACAATGGATTTGTAAAATACGATTATTTTACTACCAAAAACTGTGTTTCAAAAAACTTAAAAAATTCAAAAAGTGGTTTTGAAATTCATCACGTTAAAGAAACTGAGAGTAGTAATTTGTCTATTTCTTTTTATGCCCAAAGAGCAAAATGAGAGTATCAAATTAAAGAAAATTTAGTATATGTAAATAAGATTCAGCACATAATTTTGCATTTAAAAATACTAATTGAAAATGGAATTGGAAGAGGTTTTGAAATAACGTTAATTAATTTCCAAGCTTTAGTAAAGAACTGTTTAACTAAAGAAAATGGAATTTACGGCATTGAAAAAGAAAATTTTAAACAATGTAAGAAAGAGATTCCTTATTTCGTCTTGTGTTTTTTGTATTTATATATGAGTTTTTACAAATTAAAAACCGATGATGAAAATTTAAAAAATTTGAAAGCGTATCTTTCGGTTATAAATGGACATGTTTTAAAAATTTATCATCAAATGAGAAAGAAGAAAGAATATGAGTATTTACCTAAAGATTATAAGAATTTTATCAATAAACTTGATTTTGATAATTTAGATCAAAAGGTATTTAGGGATTATTTGAAAGGATGATCTCCCAAAAAACCGACGAATCTTATCGAAGAAAAAGAGGAAAAAATTAGTTTTAAGAAACCGGAAAAGATTTTTCACGATATCAACGGAAATCATATTAAATATAATCAAAAAGAAAGTTTGATACCTAAAGACTACCAAAAAGATGCTATTGATAAACTTTATAATCAAGATCGGGGTTTAATTACCTTTCAAATGGGACTTGGAAAAACACTTACTGCTGTTTTATTAATAGAAAAATGGCAATGTAAAGATTTACTAATTATTTGTCCAGATAAAGTCAAATCTAATTGAGAAAATTATTTTTTTTATCATACATCTACTCAGGATGAGAATTATAGAAGATACTCCTATAATAAAAATCATATTTCAATAATTACTCCTGAAGAAATATTAAGTAAGTTTAACTATCAGTATGACATCGATCAAAATAATGAGTTGTTTAAATACGAAAATATTATTATTGATGAAATTCAAAAATTTTCTGCCACTTACTCAGCAAAAGCAAATGCTTTGTACAAATTAAGTATTAATGCAGATAAAGTTTTATTGTTATCTGGCAATTCGATGTTATATGGAATGAATAGATTTCTCACCATTTATCGAATTCTAACCAATTGCGAAACTCCTATATTTGATTTGGCTAGATATCTAAAAAAAGATCATGGTTTCAATTCGATTATTCTTCCATCGGAATTAAATTTATATAAAAATCAGCATTGACCGTGCACGAATGAAAATTGTAAGGGAGGGAGACTTTCGTTAATAAATTCTCTGACTGGTCCTTTTAAATATTGCAACAAATGTAGTTTGATTTATTCATATGATATCGAAACAGAAGAATTTGTTTTAACTAATAAAAAGTTTCGCAAAGATATGTCGAGCAAAGCCAATATTAAAAACGAAATTCAGAAAATCAAATCGATGGAAGAACTTGAAGATAAAATTGCAGAGATTTCTAATACAAAAATGTTAGGTATCGAAGAGAGAAAACGTATTGTGAAAATAAAGACCGATTTAGCATATCATGAATTTTGTAAAACTAAGAAAGAAAAGGATGGTAAACTTGTGAAAACTCCGTTGAATATGCCTTATAAAAGAATTGTGTGACCAGAAAATATTGACAATAAAATCAAAAAATTAAATCAATTAATAAAACATAATCAAGAATCAATTTTGGTTTTTTATAATTTTAGTGAAGAATTGTCTACTCTTGAATCATTTTTTAACAATAAAGGTTATTTAATTTATAAAATTAATGGTGAAGAAAGTGGTCTTGATGAGTTCAAAAATAACAATTCAAAAAATCAAAAAATTGTTTTACTGTGTCAAACTGATGCTGCTGGTGTTGGTGTTGAGGGGTTACAAGATAGCATTCATATTTGTTATTTTTTCTCAATTCCTAAAAATTATTCTCTTTTTGAACAAGCAAAAGCTCGTATTTATCGAATTGGTCAAAAGAAAGATGTTAGTATATTTTCTTTATTTACTAAATTTGAAAAAAACTTATATAATAAAAAGCGTAATTTAACAGAATATCAAGACGAAACATCCGAGGAAAACGACTTGTATTAATCTAATAAAGAGAATTGAATTATAAAACATATAGAAGGTTCGGATGTTTTTTCTGAAAAAGTAAGCAACAATAGAAAGAGTGATAAAATGAGTTTTAGACAATTTAAAAATCCTTATCAAGAAGAACTTGCCAATATTGAGGAACAAAATAGAAATTTGACTAAGAATGAAAAATTAGCTGAATTTATTAAACAGAATTATGTAATGGAAAAGTGACCATCAATTGATGAAGCTGATATTTTTACTAATGATAAAGCTGTTAACTGTGCTTTTGTTGATGAAGAAAAGAACCAATTGAATATTTTTTCAACTTGTTATGTTGAAGAAGACTTTGCTAATTCATTTTCTATTAATATTTACTTAAACAACCTTCGGGATTCACTATTAGATTTTAGAAGACAATATTTTACTAAAGATCCAGAGTTTTCTGCAATGCTAAACGAATTTGTAGTTAATAATAATCATGAAGACAAAGTAAATGTTTACTTGATTTTATTAGCAAAAATAGAAAATAATACTGATTACAAAAACTTGTTAAATAGAAAAGAACAAGAAATTATTGATGTAATTAATTACAATAAGAGAACGAAGATTAATGTAAATTTAAAAGTTTGAAGTATTGAACAATTAGAAAATGAACTAGATCTACTCCATAAAAAAGCAGGAAGTAATAAGAATAATTCTTTAGAAGTTTTACAAGCGAATCAAACTGCTGATGGAAGTGTTTTAGAAGTTAAAAATGGTAAAAATAAAGTTTTATTAACAGTTTTAAAAGCTGATGGTTTGCGAGATATTTATCAAAAAGCATCCGATGAACAAAGAGCTTCTTTTTTTGATTTAAATGTTAGGGAATATATTAATGCTAATAAAAATGTTGATAATCAAATTATTGATACATTAAAAAATAATAAAGATAAGTTTTTTATTTTTAATAACGGAATTACAATTGTTGGTAAAAATATTTCTCGGAATGGTTATACGATTAATCTTGACGAAATGAATATTGTTAATGGAGCGCAAACTTTTTCAATTATTGGTAGTAAAACCGAGAATATTGATTTAACTGGTGTAGGAGTTTTTGCAAAAATAATTGAACTTAATGATTATGAAAATGATGATTTAACCATGAAGATTTCAATTGCTTCCAATAGTCAAAAACCAATTAGTCCTAAAGATTTACTTTCACAGTATAAGGAAGTTGAAGATTTTGAAAAAAGTTTCAACGCTTTAGCACTTAGATATGATTCGCGATATTACTTTCAACGAAAACGGAGTGCAGAATTAAATCGATCAATTAGACACGACAGAACAAAAATACCGCTTTCGATTGACAAATTTATCAAAACTTCATTGTGAGCCTTGTTTTCAAAACCAGGAACTTCACGAAGCGGTAGTGGGAAATTTATTTCTGAGGATCAAAGAGATGAATTTGCAACCATTAAAAGAACTTTTATTTATTCAAAACCAAGTAATCAAGATCTTGAGGTTTTGCTCTTCTTAGAGGATGTCCTTTTCTTACAAGAAAAAATTAAACAATATAAGAGTAATATTTATGCTAGCAAAATCTTTTCTAGTGAGGTTATTGATTTCTACAAAAATGGAAATTTATATATTGCATCATTAATGGTGGATTTGTTAAAAACTTTTCGTTTTCAAGAATATTTACGGTTTATTGATCTTAATCCTGAAAACAATAGTTTGAGAAGTGAAAATGCCATCTTTAGTGATGAGAATAAAAAGGAACTCATAATTCAACGACTTTTTGAAAGGGTTGAAAACGATTCGTTAAAGAATTATACGAAAGTTTATCAAGAAAAAATCAATTCGTTTTTGAAAAAGCACTTAGATGGCATTACCAAAAATGTAAAGACTTTTCGGGATAAAAAAGCCACCTTTACTAATACAACTAAAAAAGATAAGACCTATTTCAAACTTTTAGAGTATTATGCTAATCCAGAAAATGAACTTGAAATGAAAGAGGATTTAAAGCAAACATTTAGCTTGAATTAAACGATTAGTAGAATAATTAAAACCTTTTTTCTCAAAATTATTAACGATATAATTTAAACAGTGACTTATAATGTCAATTACAAATCATAGTTGCTATTAATTGAGGAGAAATTAACAAAATGAAAAAAGATTTTAATGATTTTATTAACACTCTTACCAACAACGTTATGGATTATGAAAATCTAGTTGATGTTGATAAAGTGATTGATAGATATTCCATTTGATATCAAGGATTTGCTGATATCAATGAAAAATTAACTGATTATGAAGAGTTTTATAATAGTTTAGATTATTGATTAACTAGTAATCCGACTACGAAAAAATATATTCCTTTATTATTTGCTACCAGAAATGAACAAGGGAAAATGATCAAGAAAAATGGTGAAGTTTTATCCTTTACTTCAAACACTCCTAATCAAGAAGTTATTGAAGTGATAAAAAATTCACCATTAGATAAATTAGTTGCCAAAAAGATGATTACTAACGTTAACGATTATTTATTGGGTGTAGAAGTAGGATTAGACTCAAATGCTCGAAAAAATAGAACAGGAAAAATGATGGAAGAACTTGTAATTGACATTATAGAGCAGAAGGGAATAAAAATTAAGTCTCAATATCATCTTGAACAATTATTTATTGATGGTTTCATTGATAAAAATCAGTTAGAAGAAATTAAATCTTTACAAAACAACCAAGCAACTAAAGTATTTGATTTCATGTTTCAATTTGAAGATAAAATTTATTTGGGCGAGACTAATTTTTATAATAGTCCTGGGTCAAAACTTAATGAAGTTACGAAATCTTATTTATTCTTAAATGAACGTTTAAGTAAAGTTCCTAATTTAGAATTTGTTTGAATAACTGATGGGGGAGGATGAAAAGCTACCAAGAACCAAATTCATGAAGCTTATACAAAAATCCCCTTCCTTTTCAATCTTCACCAGCTAAAAAATAACTCTTTTAAGGAGTTATTAAGTTAATGAAGCCTTTTGTTAAGTGAGCGGGTGGAAAAACCCAGTTACTTGGTGAAATTAACCAGTATCTACCTAAAAATTTTGATCGTCTGGTTGAACCCTTTGTTGGTGGAGGAGCTTTATTTTTAAGTTTGGAACACGATAAGGTTTGAATTAATGATTTAAATAAAGAGTTAATTAACTTGTATCAACAAGTTAAAAGAAATCCCAAGAAATTGATGACGATTGTTGATACTTTTAAAGATGAATATCAATTAGATCCTAAAGGTTATTATTATCTTCGTCGAAAACATGACCGTGATGAGGTTCTGTATGCTAATCTTTCTCCGGCTTTCAAAGCTTCGCGAACTCTATTTTTAAATAAAACGAATTTCAATGGTTTATATCGGGTAAATTCTCGTGATCGTTTTAATACTCCTTGAGGGCAAAAACATAAGGTACCAGAAATCTATAATCAAGAAGAATTACTCAAAATTTCCTCATACCTTAAACAAATTAAGATCACTAGCACTAATTATTATTCGATGTTAGAAGGTATCGATCAGGGCGATTTTGTTTATCTTGACCCGCCTTATGATAAATTGAATAAAAATACTTTTACTAGTTACACAATTCCTGATTTTGGCGAAGCGGAGCAAAGAAAACTCAAAGAATTTTGTGACCACTTAAATGATCGAGGAATTAAATTTCTCCAATCAAATCACAATACTCCTTTAATTCAAGAGTTATATCAAAATTATAAGATTGTAATTGTTAATGCTAAAAGAAACATTAATGCTAATGGAGAAAAACGAAATGGGGTTGAAGAAGTATTAATCATGAATTATGGTGAGTAAGTTTTCGATTCAATAACGATGTAAAAATCTAGGTTTATGATCATCTTTTGATTAATTACCTTTAAAATTTTTTATTGAATTGTACGTTCAGAATAACAGAAATAGAATTTGTCATATAACAAAACTTGTGGTGATAAAGTGTTCATAATTATTAGTAATTTAAAAGAATTAAGTTTAAAAAGTACCTAAAATTACGTTTTTTTATCACTTTTAGATTGATAAGGAATGTAAAAACGACTGATATAATTATAAGGTCAAAGTGAGACGGTTAAAGAGTTATTAATTGTGATTAACTACTTTTTTGTAGTCCAAAATGGTAAATACACTACGTCTTACTATCACAATGTTTTAAAACATTGAAAAGATGGGAATATAAAAATGAAAAGTAAAAAACAACAACCCCGAAGGTCTAAAAATTGAAAGTTATGGGCGGGAATTTTTGCTCTTATATCAGCTGGGTCAATTATTGCCACAACTGTAAGTTTAGTATCGTGTGGAACCAATAACCGTTCTGAAGTAATTAAAACTGATTTAGCTGATTTAAATCTTGAAGCAACTGTAGCAGTGGATCTATCAGCAACTCCAGAAGAAGTTTTTCAGGCCTTTTTAGATAAAAACCAAAGTATTCTTGATAATACTTTAACTCTTGATCATGTAGAGTTATCTGACTTCCAAGCATCAGAATACCTTAAAAATGGTTCTTTAATGATTAATGCTAAAAAAGTACCAACTAATAAATGAACTGGTACGATTCAATTGGCAGTCAAGTACATTCTACATGAAAAAAACTTTCCTGATTTTCTTGGTTACCTTTCTGATAATGATTTACTTAAATTCGAGATTCCTGCTGGGACAATCACCTCACTTGGTAATTTAGTTGAAGTATTCAAAGAAACATTAAATAATAAGATGAAACAATATTATGAATATGAAAGCAACATTACCGAAATTAGAGTGAAAAAATGAGCTTGAAACTTCCCTAAAGGGGTAGAAAGACCTTCTATAGAAGACTTAAATACTAAAGGATATACAGTACATCTTCCAAGATTTCGTGGGGTTTTTGCCATCGATCATCGCGATGGTCATTTAACCAAGATTGATAAGCACTGAAATGTTTATTGGACGATAGTATAATAAAATACTTTAAAGAATAGTTTATTCAGTTTAAAAAGGACCTTAGGGTCCTTTTTAAAATGTCTAATCTTAGGGTGAATAACATTGTTGTTGGTAACTTATAAGTCTGAGGACCTTGTGGTTCCCCAAATTCAAGCTTGTTCCTCGAAAATTTATTAATATATTTCATGTTATAACGAGAAATTATGAAGATCATAAAAACTTGTTTTTTTTCTTGCTTTCAGATTGCTAAAAACCTAATAATGATTGGTAAAATTATAGGGACAAATTGAGATTGTTAACGAATTATTGATTGCTTTTTATTGCGAAAAATATAGATATTCCTATTGTCATAATGACTTAAAACAACGTTTTTTAAGAAATAAAGAAAGAATAAAATTGATAAATTAACTATGAAAAATAAACAGAAAAAACCTAAAAATTGAAAATTACGGGCAGGAGTTTTTGCGCTTGCACCAATTGGGATAATTGCAGCAAGTGCAAGTGTGATATCGTGTGGAACTAATGGTCGTTCTGAGATCATTAAAACTAATTTGAACGATTTACATCTAAAAACTATATTATCAATGCCAGTAACTAATCAACAAGCGGCGTTTGACTTATTTATTAAAATGAACCCTGAAGTTAGTGATTTAGAAACGAATGTTGAAATCATTGATTTTAATACACCATTAATTAATAAAACTGGATCATTAACAATCCAAGCAAAACCAAACATGAAGTATAGTGGAACCTTAACTATCACGATTCCAGAACTAAATAAAACTGATATTACTCGTTTGATTAACAATCAAACTATTCAAGGTACTGAAAACATGACTGTTGATCAAGCTTTTCAGGCTTTCTTGGAAGCTAATAACAGCTGAACTAACTTAAACGACTATGTTGAAGTTGATAGTTTTACTGCTGCCACTTACACAAGTAATGGTTCTTTAACCATTAAGGCTAAAGCAAATACAGCATACACTGGATCAGTTATGGTTAGAATTAATGCAATTGGTCAAACAAGTTTAAATGACTTGCATTTAAAGACTTTATTATCACTTCCAGTAACCAATCAACAAACTGCTTTTGACTTATTTATTAAATCAAATTCAAATATTGGTGATTTAAAAGATGATCTTGAAATTATTAGTTTTAATACTCCAGATTACAATCAAACTGGATCATTAACAATTGCAACTAAAGTTGATGGTAAATATGTTGGAACTTTAACCATCATGATTCCAGAACTAATCAAAACTGATATTATTCATTTTGTAACAAACACAACCATTCAAGGTACTGAAAACATGACTGTTGATCAAGCCTTCGAAGCTTTCTTAGAAGCTAATAACAGCTGACCTAACTTAAGCGATTATGTTGAAGTTGGTGAATTTACTGCTCCTAATAGTAAGGATAATGGTTCTTTAATAATCAAAACTAAAGAAGATCGTGAATATACAGGAACAATTACTATTAAAATTATCATGACTACTGATTTAGCTGATTTAAATCTTGAAGCAACTGTAGCGGTGGATCTATCAGCAACTCCAGAAGAAGTTTTTCAGGCTTTCTTAGATAAAAACCAAAGTATTCTTGATGATGGTTTAACCCTTGATCAAGTTGAATTAACTGATTTTCACGCACCAGAATACCTTCAAAATGGTCATTTAAAGGTTGCTGCAAAGAAAATATCAACCAACAAATGAACTGGTGATATCGAATTGAGAATTAAATATATTCTAAGCGAAAACAATTTTACTGATATTTTCAGTTATCTTTCAGATAATGATTTACTTAAATTTAATGTTAATGTTGGGAGAATCAAAACACTTGGTGATTTGGCTGCTGTAGCAAGAGAAATATTGAATGGTGAAATGAAACAATACTATGAATATGATCAAAACATTAAGGAGATTAGACTACATCAATGGTCTTGAAACTTCCCTGAAGGGACAACACAACCTTCTCTAGAAGAATTGAACACTAAAGGATTTAGTCTACACCTTCCAAGATTCTATGGTGTTATTGCTCTTGACCATCCTGATGGGACCACAACCCTAATTGATCGTAATTGAAACGTTTACTGGATGATCGTTTAGAAATATTAAAGAATAGTTTTATTTAATTAAAAAAGGACCTCGAAGAGGTCCTTTTTGTTTTTTACTATTTAATCTTATTTGTGATTTGGATTCTTTTGATTAGCACGGTTGTTATTCGTATCGTTGTAATCCTTGTTGTTATGTGACTGATTAGTATTATTACTATTCTTTTGATTAGCTTTTTGGTTATTGTTACTCATAAATTTCCCTCCTCTTTACCAGTATGAACTCTTAGTGGAATTAAACAATTGTTTAGGGAGAATTTGTAATTTTCTTAATTTGCTTGAGTTTTATCCATTTTAATTAATCCTTAGATACAATAAAAATAAGGTGAGGTGTTCGTCATGAAAACAAATCTTGAAAAAGATAAAATAGTAGCTATTGCCAATTATTTAGTTACTAATTATCCTGACCAAATTGATGATTATATTAAAGTACAAAAGGTTCTGTATTTTCTAGACTGAGATTATAAGCAAGAAACTGGTCACCTTCTTTTTGAAGATCAGTTTGAAGCTTGAGTTTATGGACCAGTTAATCGTCGAATTTTTGCATTAATGAAAAACAATAATTTAGTGTTTGAAAGTGATTACAAGTTAAGCGAAGAAGACAAGAAATTTATCAAAAGAGATGTTAAAAAATATCTGAATTATCTTTCTTTTGATTTGGTGACTTTATCACATCAATCCCAACCTTGAGTTGAAGCAAGAAAAGGGCTCTCAACTTACGAACCTTCTCGAAAAAAAATTAAATTTTAGGTAACCCTTGTTATGGGAAAAGAGCATCAGAGCAAGAAGAAAGTTGGAGCAACACCCAAACTTGTTAAGAAAGTTTTACTTAATTTTGACGAGTTTTTGTTTAATTGCTTTGAGTTAGATAAATGAGGTTTCACATATAAATGTTCAGAACAAAAATGCGTGAATTATTTTAAACATCTTCTTGAGGGATTAATTCAAATGACTAATTCTCAGCAGTTTAAAAATAATTATCTATTACCAAGCCAGGGTAATGACCATCGCCATTCAGTTAATAATCAAGAACATTTGAAAAAAATTATCTCGATTTTAAAACGTGGAAAAAAACATAGTGATGATTGATATTCACAAAATATCTCTTTTGGTTCGGTTTATCAAACCAGTATTAATGCTGGAGGAGCAAGGTTATTTTTTACTTGTTTTGAAACTAATGATTATTTTGAAATTCGACCTTTATTTTTAGATTTACATCATGTTGTTTATCGTGATCCTGAAAAAAATTATGATGAACAATACAATTCTTGTTTCTTTTGTCTAGGAAAACATTGCTAACCCTAAATTTAGTTTCCCATTCATTTTTATATTATTTAAAATAATAATAGTAATAAACCAAAACAATTATGATGAAGGAAAAAATAATGGAAGATCAGCAAATTTATCAATTTAGAAGCATTAATTATCAAAATAATCGCTTAGAATATGTTATCCAAACTACTTTTACCACCAGAGTTGTTGAGCGATATGTTCAACGTAATTATGTTAAAATTCCAATCTATACTACTAGTGAAAAAGCAAAAATTGTTAAACGTTTTAACCGAGTAATTAAGCCAACAATCTTTATGATGAAAGACTTGCCATATTTGGAATGTACTACTCCAGAAATGAAAGCAGAAATTTGTTTAACTATTCACCAACCAATTCCTGATTGATTGAAAAATGAAATTGTTCTGCTTGATGTTGAAGCACAACAACTTCAGTTGGCTAAGAATTATGAATATGCAGAAAAAGATTTAGATCAAGCAAAATTTCAACAAGTATACCCTTTGGTTATCGATCGAGAAAGTTTGATCTTTTCATGAATTTTTTTCTTCATTGGTTTAGTACGACTTTTGTTAAAAAATTCACCCTCACTGAACCCAATTTTTCAAAGTCAAATTGAAGCTAATAAACTTCAAAATAATCATCGTCAAAGAAGAATTAAAAACTGTAAAACTAGAATTAATGAATTAGAACTTAATCAAATTAAATTAAAAGATCAACACCATAAATTGGAATTAATGATTGAACAACAAATTGCTGAGTTAACGAAGGTCGAAGAAATTATTGAAAAAGGAATTGAATGAAAGAACCTTCGTTCTTCATTGTTAGTTTACAATGGTGAATTGACTAAAGTGCGGGGAGTTTATGTTATTTGAAATAAGAGCAAAGATAAGTATTATGTTGGTCAATCAGTTAATATCGGTACCAGAATTTTTGCTAATCATTTTAAAAATGGTGATGTCAATAACCAAATCTTTATGCGTGATTGAATCAATGATGATAAGTTTTACTATCGTTATATCGAAAATAATAAAGGTTCATTAAATAATGAAGAGAAGTATTGGATTGATTATTATGATTCTTTCAATCAAGGATATAATTCTACTAGTGGTAACCAATTTTAGACAAGATAAAAACCCAATCAACCATTGATTGGGTTTTTATCAATAACAATGTTATTCATCTGAGTAGAGAATAAAAAGGTAATTAATTAACTAATTTGACAACTACTTAGTTAGTCTCATTACTATTCGGATTTGTTTGATTGTTGTTTGAATCTGAATTGTTTTGAGATTGGTTAGTATTGTTATTAGATTGACCATTGCTGTTATTTTGGTTAGAGTTTTGGTTATCTGGTCCCATATTTTCATTCCTCCTTATAGACAGTCTGAACTATTTCTTAAAAATAAGCAATCATTTTGGGAGAAATTTGAACCTTCTTAATTAGTGTCTTAGATAGATTAAATTCTAGGGAATTTTTGTTTAAGAAGATTATTGTTAAGTTAAGAAAAACCACGTTAGTTTTAACGTGGTTTTTAATAAACTATTCAGCTTCAGTTTCGCTATCCTTATCTTTAACATAGGTGTTAGTGTAATTGTTTGGTTTATTGTTGTTGAAACGATTATTGTAAGGACGGTTGTTATAACTAGAAGAGTTGTTATCACGATAACTTCTTCTTTCTCCGTTATTATGGTTAAAACCAGAACCTTGTTGGTCGCGATTACGGTTAAACCCATCACGACTGGGACGATTGTTGTTTCAACGACTTTGTCCTTGTTCGCCATTACCTTTATTATATGATGAGCGTTCACCACGATTTTGGTTATATCCACTATTTGTACGGATAAAACCGTTTTTATCTTTGTTGTAGTTTGGGCGTTGAGTGTTGTTATTGCGATCGTTGCTAAAACCATTGTTTGGACGACGATCATAACTTCTTCTTTCCCCATCTTTATTGTTAAAGCGAGTGTTATCACGAGAATAACTTCTGCCTTCTCCGTTATTACGGTTAAACCCAGAACCTTGTTGATCACGATTACGGTTAAACCCATCACGATTGGGGCGGTTATCATTTCCTCAATGGTTCGGTCTTTGTTCCCCATCACGGTGATAACTTCTTCTTTCCCCATTGTTTTGATTACTTGTTCTTCGGTTATTACCATAAGTGCGAGACCCACCTCGATTATGGTTATATTCACCCTTGTCGTTCTTTTCGTCCCCTAGTTCTTCACTACCGTGGTCGCGGTTATACTGACTAGGGTTATTGCGAAAACTATCTTTCTCACTGCGAGGATTACGTTTAGTGTAAGTTTTCTTTTCAAAAGAATGATGATTATCAAACTCTTTCTTATTACCTTCCTTTTTATGATTGGTATCTTTGGTTGCATCTTTTACCTCTTTTAAAAGGTTTGCCTCTAAGTTACTTAAGATGATTTCATCATCAATTAACTCTTCTAATTCTTCTTTTAATAATTCATCATTATCTTGATTATTATAATCTGTCATTCTATTCTCCTAAATTGGTCTTTCTTATTTTATCTGAAATTAAAAGTAATAGTAATTTAACTGGTCGATAGTTATTGCTCTTTTCTGGAGTTAGTTAAAAGATTCACAATTATTACCCTCATAACCTCATTTTGTTTAAAAAAATCTTATATTCCTTTAAAAACTACTATTATTTCTATAATTTCTGATTTAAGCAGCATTATAATTAAAGCAAAGTATCGCCTTGATACTTGTTTTTAATTTTGTAGAAGAGAGAAAGATAAAATTATGAGAACAATTGTTATTGGTACTAATCATGCAGGAACAACTGCGGTTAGAACTTTAAAAAAATTAGATCCAAAAATGGAAGTGATTACTTATGACAAGTCAGACAAAATTTCTTTATTAGGTTGTGGAATTGCCTTATGAGTTAAGGGTTCAATCACTAGTCCTCAAGACTTGTTTTATGCTAGTCCAGAGTTATTAGCTAAAGAAGGAATTGAAGTTCACACTAAACATGATTGAACTGGAATTGATGCTGATAAGAAAACAGTTACTTTTAAAGATATGAAAAGCGGTCAAGAAGTAGTTGACCACTATGACAAGTTAATTGTAGCGACTGGTACTTGACCAGCAACTCCTCCTTTCAAGGGATTGGATAATCCTAATGTAACTGTGGTTAAAAACTATGAACAAGGAGAAAAGATTGCTGCTGTTAATAACGATGCAAGCATTAAAAAAGTCGCTGTGGTTGGTGCTGGTTATATTGGTGTAGAACTAGTTGATGCGTTTGTTTCTGCAGGGAAAGAAGTTACTTTAATTGATGCTGCTGACCGAATTATGCCAAATTATTATGATGAGCTCTTTTCATCAAAAGTGGAAAATGCCATGAAAGAACAAGGAGTTGATTTACAATTGGGTCAATTTGTTCAAGAGTTTCTTGCTGATGAAAGTGGTGTGTTAAAACAAATCAAAACTGATAAGGGCACTTTTGCTGCTGATTATGCAATTGTGTGTGTGGGAGTTAAACCTCAAACCGATTTATTAAAGGGGGTTGTTGAGTTAGATCCAAGGGGAACGATTAAAACCAATGAATATCAACAAACTAGCAATCCTGATATTTATGGAATTGGGGATTGTTCACAAGTATATAATGTTGCTTACAACCAAGCAATGCCAATCCAATTAGCAACTACTGCGGTGAGAACAGGAATTCTTGCTGCAGTTAATGTAATTCAAAACAACAAGATGAAATCACCAGGATTTACTGGAGCAAACGCAATTGATGTCTTTGGGTGAAAACTAGCTTCTTGTGGAGTTACTGAAGTGATGGCGAAGAAATGTAACATTGATTATGAACAAATCACGTATACTGATGCTGACCGTCCCGAATGAATGAAAACTTACAACCTTGTGACTTTAAAAGTTGTCTATGAAAAAGCATCACACCGGATTATTGGAGCACAAGTAATTAGTGAAGCAAATCATAGTGAAGTAATTTACTTATTTGCTGGTTTGATTCAAAAACAAACCTTGATTGATGAATTGCCATTAATTGATATTTTCTTTTTACCCCATTTCAATAAACCATATAACTTTATTACTGAAGTTGGTTTAAGTTACTATGGGTTAGATTTCTTAAATACTGAGAAAAGTGAAAAATAATTCCCATTTTCCTCGTATTCTTAAGGGAGTTGAAAAACTTACTTTTTAACTCTTAAATAATTTATTTCTAAATTTTTTGTCGAAGAATAAATATTAAGAAAAGCGAGGAGAATAATTTATGGAAATAAAAAAAGTTAGTAGACCAGATATTTTAGTTGTTGCAAAGCATCTTTATGAAAGGTATAAAATTACAGAATTAGTAACTTTACACCGGGTTTTGTATTTACTTGATCAAGATTATTTTAATCAAACTGGAGCAGTGCTTTTTAAGGGTGATTTTGACACGTGAGCTTTTGGTTCGGTTTCACCAAGATTATTTCGTTATACTGAAAAATACGGGAAGAATTTTACTAAGATTGACAAGTTAGAAGACGAGGATGTAATTGCTTTTATCAAGAGAGATATTAAGCAATATAAAGATCAACCTTCTTATTTGTTAGTGAAAATGACTAAAGAGTCACAACCATACATTGATGCTTATGAGGATTTACCTTTTCCTTATTTAAGTAGCAATAAGATTCATTTTAAATAATGAGTAATAAAACTAAAAAAGAGAAAAGAAGTCATAACTGCAATAAGTTTTTGGGACTTCTTTTTTCTTGTGTTAATAACAATGGATTCACTTATCGAACTGATATAAGAAGATTGCTACAATCTTAAAGGTTTTTACTAGGATTTTGAGGGTGAGTTTATTGCTAATGAAAAAAAGAAAAATCGTTATGTTGTTCAAGATGAGGCGAAAGAATGGTTAAGAAAAATTTATGTTAAAGGTCTAAAGACTTTGGTTTTCAGGATAAACTCCCTGAATAATATCAGCTACATCTTGAGGATTATAACCATACTTATTTAAATCGAATTGTAAATAAAAAAGAGCGCTTAGCACTCTTGAAAAGATTAATAAATCTATGAAAATTATCTTCGTAAATATTTTTTAATACCACGAATATCTTTTTTGCTAGTAGCAATCATCACCACTAATCCACTATCAAGCACATAGTATTTATCAGCAAAAGTAGTTTGTGACTTTGCTAATGCTCTTAAGTTTTCTAAGACTTGGTGTTGTTCTTCGCTAGAAAGATTAGTAATTGGTTTAATTTTTAAAACTGGGTGCTCAACTAAGTTAACTTGAGCTTTGGTTGAAGCACTAATTGCAGTAGCACCTTTAGCATTCTTACTTTTTTTACTCTTTGCCTTTTTGGTCTTTTTATTAGCTTTGCTTGCTTTAACTTTGGGTTTTTTAGTTTTACTCTTTGTTGCTTTTTTTGGTTTAGCGACCTTTTTGGCAGTTTTCTTAGCTTTAACTTTTTTAGCAGGTTTCTTTGTTTTAGCAGGTTTAGCCTTTTTGGTTTTTTTCATTCTTTTACCTCTCTATATTTAACAGATCTTTTATCTGATTAATTGTATTAATTTAAGAATATCACACAGTGAGATAAATAAAAGAGAAAACAAATTTTTAAAAATTATTACTTTTTTGTATGATTAACAAAAGAAGGGAATTAAAGCATGTTATTTTTACAAACCAGAACTGTTCTTGTTGAAATTACTAAAGTTAATCAAGATCAATCTTCATATTTAATTGGTGATCAAAAATTTGAATTTATCCCCCAATCAATTTGAAAAGCTAGTTTTAAAAATGCAAACTGAAACCGCGCTTTAAAATACGAAGTAGATCCAATTATCAAAACTATGTATCAGGGAGTTAATTCTACTAGTAGATATTTTGCTTTGCGTTTTGACCTTTATTTAGACTTTAATCCCACTAGAGTGGTTTATTTAGCCTTTAACAAGTTCACTAATCAAATTCTGAACCAAGAATCATTTGCCCTAACAATGCTTCCTAAAATTCTTGTTAGTTATCAAAAGAATAACCAAACCTTTTGAAAGTTAAATGATGATCAATTAACAAAGAATTATTTAGAATTAACTCATCAACCCTTAATCGATATTAACGGTTTTTTAGTGAATGCTAATTTTGATATCAGTGATCCTAATTATCGATGGAACTATTTAATTAAACTGGGTAAGGAAAATAAAATTAGTTTTAGTAATCATCAGCAATTAATTTATGAAATTGATGAAAAACTATTTGATGATTCTTGATTAGCAACTTTTCATCTAGTTGATTTAATCAAGCAGCAAGTTTATTGTCAGGGCTATGTTGAAGTGCAAAATCACCACCATTTAAAGCTTGCTATTAATTATGAGGAACCTTTAATCTTTTTAATTCGTAATCGCGTTATTCGTGCACTTGAATCAAAATTTGCTCCAATATTAGAAGCAAGACAAACAGAATTCTTTCATTACTATAACTTAACTCAAGATGTTAAGTACTTGGTTGAGTTCATGGAAACTACTAGGAATTTGACTTATTTTGCATGAAAGAGTTTATGTCAGAAAATCTTTGAGTCTCTAAATTTGAATTATGATGATTTGCTTTATTCTTTAAAAGAAATCAAACCTTTCTTATTTACTAAGGTAACTGATTTAAAAGCGTTGAATGATTTAATAAATAATCTGCATCGGTTTGGAAATTTAACCTTTGATGAACAAGTGAAAATTAACGAACTAAAGGTCAAATATAATGTATCAAAATAGGACAGTATATATTTAAAATAATCGTTTATTTATGCGGTTTTTTAACTAATTTAACTTTTAGAAAATTTCTTAAAAATTTACTTTTAATTGCTTCAAAATACGGCTATAATCTAACTTGCATGTGTATTTTGTGTGCGTAAAAGACAACACGCTGGAACGAGTTGTCGTTAAATAGGAGATTTTAGAGATGGCTGAACAAAAAATCAGAATCAAATTAAAAGGTTATGATCACGGAACAGTTGATCAAAGTTGCTCAAAAATTATTGAAGCAGCACAAGGAACTGGTGCTCAAGTTAAAGGCCCAATTCCTTTACCAACTGAAAAGCAAATCATTACTGTTTTAAGAGCTGTTCATAAGTACAAAGATTCACGTGAACAGTTCGAAATGAGAACACACAAAAGAATCTTAGAAATTTCAAACCCATCAGCAACTACGATGGATGTGCTTGCAAGAGTACAACTACCAAGTGGTGTTGATATTGAAATTAAGCTTTAAGATAAAGAAATAAATTAACAAAATACATGTGATTATCAATCGGGAGGAAATAAGAATGAAAGGAATCTTAGGACGTAAGGTTGGCATGACTCAAATCTTTACAGAACAAGGGAGTTTAATTCCTGTAACTGTAATTGATGTGCAACCAAACAAAGTTTTACAAGTTAAAAGCGTTGAAAAAGACGGATATCAAGCGTTACAACTAGGTGTACAAGACAAACGTGAAAACTTAGTAAATAAACCTGCAACTGGTCATTTTAAAAAGGCTAGTTCCAATCCTAAGCGCTACGTAAAAGAAATCAGAGGGATGGAAGGATTTGAGCAAGGAGCAGAAGTTAATGCTGCAGATCTTTTCACCAATGGTGAATTTGTCGATGTGACAGGAATTTCAAAAGGGAAAGGGTTCGCTGGTTCAATTAAAAGACATAATTATCACACTGGACCAATGGCACACGGATCAGGATACCACCGCGGGGTTGGTTCAATGGGAGCGATTATTAACCGGATTTTCAAATCAAAGAAAATGCCAGGGCATATGGGAGCAGAAAAAGTAACCATCCAAAACTTGGAAGTGGTACAAATTGACCAAGCCAACCACTTAGTTTATATCAAGGGGTCTGTACCAGGACCAAGAAATAGTTTTGTGCAAATTCGTCAAAACGTGAAGCACAAAGCAAGTAATCAAGCAGCAAGCATTTTAGTTAGAAAAGCAGAACCAGCACCTTTGGTGCAACCAAGTGTTGAACCAGCTGCTGACACAGAAGCTTAAGAGAGGGAAAGTTTAAATGAAATCACAAGTTATTGATGTTAAAGGTACTAAACTTAAAGACCTTGAACTAAACGATAATATTTGAGCAATTACTCCTCACACTCAAGCGATGTTTGATGTAATCCTAGCTCAACAAGCTGCTGCGCGCCAAGGGACTAGCAAGGTTAAAACTCGTGCTGAAGTTTCAGGTGGAGGAAGAAAACCTTGAAAACAAAAAGGGACTGGTCGTGCCCGCCAAGGATCAATTCGTGCACCACAATGAAGAGGTGGAGGAGTTGCTTTTGGACCGACTGGAGAAAAGAATTATAAACTAACTGTTAATAAAAAAGTGAGAGTATTGGCAATGAAGTCAGCACTAGCTGATAAAGCGCAAAGTGAAAACTTAATCATTGTGGATAAATTCATCTTTAGTGAACCTTCAACTAAGCAAATGAGTGAAGTGTTGACTAACCTAAAAATTGATAATCAAAAAGTCTTAATTGTAACTAAAGAAAGTGATCAATTGGTTGTTAAATCAGGAGCAAACATTCAAAAGGTTAATGTGATTAGCAAGAACCAAATTAATGTTTTAGATTTAGTTAATGCAACCAAATTATTGGTAACTGAAGAAGCAATTCAAGCATTAGAGGAGGTTTATGCCTAATGCACGTAACTGAAGTAATTAAAAAACCTTTATTAACTGAAAAAAGTTATCTAGGTCACGCTAATGGTACTTATACTTTTGTAGTTGATAAAAGAACTAACAAAACGCAAATCAAAAAAACTTTTGAAGAAATTTTTGAAGTTAAAGTGCAAAGTGTCAGAACCATGAATTATGATGGAAAACACAAACGTTTAGGACGTTTTGATGGAACCACCAGTAATTATAAAAAAGCAATTATTACCTTAAAGCCAGGGGAACAATTAGCAATCTTAAACGACTTATAGAAAGACCTAACCCTTAGGTAGATTAATGTAAGCGTTGCTTATTAAGCAAGAAATGAAAGGGAAGAAAATGGCAATTAAAAAGTATAAATCAACGACCAACGGTCGGAGAAATATGACAACTATTGACTATAAAAAGGTTTTAACTACTGATAAACCAGAAAAGTCATTAGTAACATCATTAAATAAAAAGTCAGGACACAATAACCAAGGTCACATTACCACTCGTCATAAAGGTGGAGGACATAAACGTAAATACCGAATCATCGACTTTAAACGAAACAAGTTTGATGTAATCGGAAAAGTAGCAACAGTTGAGTACGATCCCAACCGAAACGCGTTTATCTCTTTAATTAATTATGTGGATGGTGAAAAACGTTACATCTTAACTCCAAAAGGATTAAGCGTAGGGATGAGTATTGTTAGTGCTCTTGATGCTGATATTAAGGTGGGAAATGCCCTACCTTTAAAAAATATTCCCGATGGTACTTTAGTTCACAACGTGGAATTAAAGCCAGGTAAGGGTGGACAAATGGCTAGATCAGCTGGTGCTTCAGTACAAATTGTTGGTCGTGACGAAACTACTAAATATACCATTTTACGTTTGAGTTCTGGAGAAGTTCGAAAAGTGTTAAGTGAATGTTTAGCTACAATCGGAGTGGTTGGTAATGAAGAACATAACTTAATTAATTGAGGAAAGGCTGGAAGAAACCGTTGAAAAGGAATTCGTCCAACCGTCAGAGGATCAGTTATGAACCCCAACGATCACCCTCATGGAGGGGGAGAGGGACGTGCGCCAATTGGGCGTAAAGGTCCTGTGACTCCTTGAGGTAAACCAGCTCTGGGAGTGCAAACTCGCAATAAGAAGAAGTCTTCACAAAAATTGATTGTAAGACGTCGTAGTAAGTAAGAAAGGAAATAGCAGGATATATGTCAAGATCATTGAAAAAAGGTCCTTTTGTGGATGACTATTTGTTAAAAAAAGTCGCTGCTTTAGGAGAAAAAAAAGAAGTTATTAAAACTTGATCACGTAGATCAACTATTTTCCCAGAATTCATCGGACATACTTTTGGTGTTTATAACGGAAAAGTATTTATCCCAGTTTATATTACTGAAGATATGGTTGGTCACAAGTTAGGTGAATTTGCCCCTACCCGTAAGTTTGGTGGTCATGGGGATAACAAGGTTAAGAAATAGGAGATAAGGAATCAAAATGGAAGCAAAAGCACAATTAAGTATGATTCGCATTTCCCCAAGAAAAGTTCGCCTTGTGGTCGATGCCATCAGAAATAAACCAGTTGCTGTAGCAATCGCTACTTTGCAAAACTTGGATAAACGTTCAGCAGAACCCGTATTAAAATTGTTAAACTCAGCAATTGCTAATGCAGTTAACAACAACGGGATGGAAGCTGATAAATTATTTATCGCTCAAACCTATGTAAACGAAGGGCCGACTTTAAAACGTTTCCGTCCTCGTGCTCATGGTCGCGCTTATGAAATTTTAAAAAGAACTTCTCACATCACAATTGTTGTGAGTGATCAAAGATAGGAAGGAGAGAGAATAATGGGACAAAAAGTATCACCAAATGCCTTACGTTTAGGAATTGTAAGGGATTGAGAAAACCGTTGATATGCGGAAAAAGAAGAGTATGTAAAGTGATTAAACCAAGATATTAAGATTCGTCGCAACCTTTTAGTTTTATTAAAGGATGCTGCGGTATCAAAAATCGATATTGAACGTACTAAAAAAGAAATTACTTTAATTATTCGTACTGCTCGTCCAGCAATCGTGTTGGGAGCAGAAGGGAAAAACATTGAAAAGATTGCTTTGACTGTGAAAAAAACCGCTAAGGATAAAAACTTAAAGGTTAGTGTTAAGGTAGTTGAAGTTCGTAATCCTGATGCTGATGCCACTCTAGTTGCTCGCTGAATTGGTGAACAAATTACCAACCGGGCATCATTTAGAACGGTGCAAAAATTAGCCATTCGCCGTGCTTTAAAGGCGGGTGTAAAGGGAATTAAAACCTCTGTTTCTGGTCGATTGGGAGGCGTTGAAATGGCGCGGACTGAAGGATATTTAGAAGGTTCAGTACCACTTTCTACTTTAAGAGCAAACATTGATTATGCTTTATACGAAGCAAAAACTACTTATGGTCAAATCGGAGTAAAGGTGTGAATTAATCATGGAGAAATCATTGGAAAATTCACCCGTAGCGAAACTCCAGAATTAGGGAAAAATCCTCGTAACGACCGTCGGGACTCACGTCGTCCTCGTCGCGAAGGAAACAATCCCAACTACCGCAATAATGCTCGTAAAACGACCCCTGAAGGGGAAAACCAAGGAGGGAAGAGATAGTTATGTTAATGCCTAAAAGAACAAAATATCGTAAACCTCACCGTGTTAGTTATGAAGGAAAAGCTAAAGGAGCTAAAAAAGTCGACTTTGGTGAATATGGATTAATGGCCTTGGATGGTGCTTGAATTACTGCTCGTCAAATTGAAGCAGCGCGGATTGCTATGACGCGTTATATGAAACGGGACGGGAAAGTTTGATTGCGAATTTTCCCCCAAATGGCAAGAACAAAAAAACCTGCTGAAGTACGGATGGGATCTGGAAAAGGGAATCCTGAAGAATGAGTAGCAGTTGTTAAACAAGGAACTGTGATGTTTGAAGTGGGCGGAGTGAGTGAAGAAGTTGCTCGTGAAGCGCTTCGCTTAGCAATGCACAAGTTACCAATCAAATGTAAATTTGTGAAGAGAGGTGAGATTAATGCCTAAAACAAACCAAATTAATGATTTAAGAAAATTAAGTGTTGAAGATTTAATTAAAACTGGTGAAGAAAAACGTGCCGAGTTATTTGCGTTGAAATTTCAAGCGGTATTGGGTAGTTTAGAACAAACTCACCGTATTAAACTCATTAAAAAAGAAATTGCTCGGATTGAACTGGTGCTAGGAGAGTTAAAACACCAAGGGCAAGACACTAATAAAACCATTAAGGCTGATTATAACAAGGCTGTCGAAGCAGCTGATCTTGATGGGAAAAAAGTGCGTGAACAACAACTGAAAAAAATTGAAGAATTACAAACAAAAATGCAACAAGACCAAGAAGATGGGGCAGCTGATAGTTTAACTACAGCTGTTGAAGAAGAAGCAAAAGGAGATGCTGATGATGGAAAGAAATAAACGTCGGGTTTTAACTGGAAGAGTCGTGTCTGACAAAATGGACAAGACAATCACTGTTTTAGTTGAAACTTATAAAAACCACCCAATTTATAAAAAACGCGTAAAGTATTCAAAGAAATACAAAGCTCACGATGAACAAGAAATTGCTCATATCGGTGATCGCGTCGAAATTATGGAAACTCGTCCCCTTGCTGCTACTAAAAACTTCCGTTTAGTGCGAATTGTGGAAAAAGCTGTACTTTAGTACTTAGTAAAGGAAAAATTGAGAGATGATTCAAGAATTAAGTAAGTTAAAAGTTGCTGATAATTCCGGAGCAAAGGAATTAAGAGTGATTCGGAACCTGGGTGGTTCAAAAAAGAAGTTTTCTAGCATTGGTGATATTGTTGTAGCTTCAGTAATTAGTGCTACTCCTGGAGCAGTAATTAAAAAAGGTCAAGTTGTGAAAGCAGTAATTGTACGCACAACCCGAGAACTACGTCGCGGGGATGGTACTTATATTAAATTTAGTGAAAATGCAGCAGTTTTGGTCAAAGAAGATAAAAACCCACGGGGAACTAGAATCTTTGGTCCAATTGCTAGAGAGGTAAAAGAAGCTGGGTTTGTGAAGATTTCTTCACTTGCTCCCGAAGTTTTATAGGAGAACAAGATAATGGCAAAAGCAAAATTATTAAAAGGTGATATTGTCAAAGTAATTGCTGGTTCTCACAAAGGAGCAACCGGGCCAATTACCTGAATATCAAAAGATAAAACCAGAGTGTCAGTCCAAGGAGTGGAAGTGGTTAAACACCAAAAACCTAATCAAACTGATACTCAGGGGGGGTTAAAACAAATTCCTGCAACAATTCATATTTCAAATGTTGCCTTTGTTGATCCCAAGAAAAAAGATGCCACTACTCGCATCGGATTCCAAGTAGTTGATGGAAAAAAACAACGAGTAGCCAAAAAATCTGGACAAGCAATTAAATAGGAAAGGAACAAGTCAAGATGAATAAAAGTCGCGTAGAAGTAAACTACAGGGAAAACATCGTTCCTGAATTATTTAAAGAATTTGAATATAAATCAGTGATGCAAGTTCCAAAAATTAGTAAAATCGTCATTAATATGGGAATTGGGGATGCAGTGCATGATTCAAAAAGAATTGAAGAAGCAGCTGGAGAACTTGCTCTAATTACTGGCCAAAAACCTTTGATTACCAAAGCAAAAAAATCTTTAGCAGTCTTTAAGTTGCGTGAAGGAATGCCAATTGGAGTCAAAGTAACCCTAAGAGGGAGAAAGATGTATGATTTCTTAGATCGTTTAATTAACGTTTCTCTTCCTCGTGTTCGTGATTTCCGTGGAGTTTCAAAAACTGCCTTTGATGGGTTTGGAAACTATACTTTAGGAATCAAAGAACAAATTATCTTCCCTGAAATTGATTATGATAAAGTGCAAAAAATTCGGGGAATGGATATTACGATTGTGACAACTGCGAAAAATAACCAAGAAGGACAGGCCCTTTTGGACAAAATGGGAATGCCTTTTGCAAAATAATACTCAGAAAGGAATTGAGAAGAAAAAATGGCAAAGAAATCATTAAAAGTAAAACAAGCCAAACACCAAAAGTTTAGGGTGAGAAACTACACTCGTTGTAAAAACTGTGGTCGTCCTCACGCGGTGTTAAAAAAGTTTGGTATTTGCCGTCTATGCTTTAGAAAGTATGCATACGATGGCCAAATTCCTGGTGTAAAAAAGGCCTCATGATAGAGAGATTAAAAGGAGAATAGAGAAATGACAACAGATGTAATCGCAGATATGTTAACCAGAATTCGGAATGCGAACCAACGTTACTTACCTCAAGTGATCATGCCTGCAAGTAAGATGAAAATCCAAATTGCAGAGATTTTAAAAAACGAAGGGTTTATTGAAGCATTCGAAGTGGTTGGTGATGTGAAAAAAACTTTAACTATTACTTTGAAATACAAAGGAAAAATCCGGGTAATTCAAGGGTTGAAAAAAATCTCAAAACCAGGCCTAAGAGTTTATGCACCAGCAAATCAAATTCCTCAAGTATTAAATGGGTTAGGAATCGCAATTGTTTCAACATCACAAGGAATCATGACGGGAAAAGTCGCTCGTAACCAAAAAATTGGTGGCGAAGTCTTGGCTTTTGTCTGATAGAAAGGGAGTTAAATATGTCACGTATTGGAAATAGATTATTAACCATCCCTGCGGGTGTTGAAATTAGTGTTCAACCAAATAATGAAGTGATGATTAAAGGACCAAAAGGAACTTTAACAAGAGTCTTTTCACCATTAATTAAAATTGAACAAGTTGATCAACAATTACACATTACTCGGAGTAATGAAAACAAGCACACCAAACAATTACACGGAACGACTAATTCAATCATTAACGGAATGATTGAAGGGGTGTTTCAAGGATATACTAAAGAATTAGAAATCGTCGGAGTTGGGTATCGTGCTCAGGTGAATGGAAACAAAGTTAACCTTTCTTTAGGTTTCTCTCACCCAGTAGAATACTTGATTCCCGAAGGAATTAGTATTGAAGCACCAAAACCAACGCGTTTGGTAATTAAAGGGATTGATAAACAATTGGTTGGTCAAACTGCTGCTGATATTCGGTCATATCGTCGTCCTGAACCTTATAAAGGTAAGGGAGTGAAGTATGTTGATGAACACATTATTAGAAAAGAAGGGAAAGCAGCTGGTAAATAGGCTGTAAGAGGTAGGAAATGAAATATACAAAACCAGAAGCAAGAAAACGCCGTCACTTTCGGGTACGTAGCAAGATCAGTGGTACACCTAACTGTCCACGCTTAAATGTTTATAAATCAAACACTAACTTCTATGCCCAAATTATTGATGATACGACTGGAACAACCCTAGTTTCAGCATCAACTTTAAAAATGACCGATTTAAAAAACAAGGCAAACATTCAAGCAGCAATTGCTGTGGCTGGAGAGTTAGCTAAAAAAGCAAAAGACGCTAAAATCGAAGAAGTGGTCTTTGACCGTAGTGGTTATTTATATCACGGAAAAGTCAAAGCATTTGCTGAAGCGATGCGTGAAAACGGAATTAAATTCTAGAAAGGACAATGATGATGACACAAATTGATAAAAACCAAACTACTGTTAATGTAGTAGAACAACCTAGTGCTGATGACCAAAATTCATCAGCACCAAGAAATAACGATCGTCGTTTTTCTAAGCCACGTCGTGATAACAAAAACAACCGTCGTCCTCGCGTTGATCAAAAACAAGAATTTGAAGAACGAGTAGTAACAATTCGTAGGGTTACTAAAGTTACCAAAGGAGGAAGACACTTCCGTTTTGCTGCTGTTGTTGTGGTTGGAAACAAGAAAGGACAAGTTGGTTTTGGGACTGGTAAAGCTAACGAAGTGCCTGATGCAATCAAAAAAGCGGTAAAAGAAGCTCATAAACACCTTATTAGAGTACCTTTACGAGGAACAACAATTCCTCACGAAGTGTTAGGAAACTTTGGGGCTGGGAAAGTGTTAATTAAACCAGCTAAAGAAGGAACAGGGGTAATTGCTGGAGGACCAGCAAGAGCAGTGATTGAATTAGCAGGAATTGGTGATATTTATGCTAAATCATTAGGATCAAATAGTCCAATCAACATGATTCGTGCCACAATTGCTGGATTAGAAAACATCCAAACCAGAAATCAGGTGCAAGCTTTACGTTTTAGTAAAGAACCACAAGTTGACCAAATTAAGGTTGATAATAAAGAACAACAACAAGAAGGCTAGTAGGGAGTGAATAAACGATGAAATTACACGAATTAAAAGCAACCACTGGTAGTCGAAAGAAAGAAACCAGAATTGGTCGCGGAACTGGGTCTGGAAAAGGGAAAACTGCCACTCGTGGACACAAGGGGCAAAACTCACGTAGTGGAGGGGGAACTCGTCCAGGATTTGAAGGGGGACAAACTCCTTTGTTTAGAAGAATTCCAAAAATCGGTTTTAACTCCCATAATCAAAAGGAATATGTTTTAATTAACTTAGACCAAATCGAAAAGTTCACTTTTGATGAGATTAACCACCAAACTTTAGTGGAAAACAAGATCATTAAAAATGATAAAGTCTTAGTAAAAATTTTGGCAAAGGGAACTTTAACTAAAAAGGTTAAGGTAAAAGTAAACAAAGTTTCTCAATCATCAAAAGCCATGATTGAAAAAAACGGGGGAACTGTTGAGGTAATTTAGGTGGCTAAGGTAGTTAAAACTAAACAAAATAAATTAACTAGATTGCACAAAGAGCCTAAGAAGGTAAAAGTTAACGATTTTGACAAAAATAATTTCTTTGTAAAAAACAAGGACTTAGTTTTGCGAATCGTTTTTACTTTTTTTGTGCTAGTAATTATTCGGGTGGGAATGTTTTTAACTGTTCCTGGGGTTACAATTGATCAAAAAGCAATGCAAGAAGCTCAGGGAATGGATTTTTTCCAACTGATGTCTACTTTAGGGGGAGGAAGCATTGGGAAGTTCTCGATTCTTGCTTTAGGAGTTTCACCCTTTATTACTGCTTCAATTATTGTGCAGTTGTTATCAACTGATGTGATTCCAGTTTTAGCTAACTGGGCTAAGTCTGGAGAACGAGGAAGAAAAAAACTCGACCGTTTAACCAAAATCTTGATGGTTCCTTTTGCGATTATGCAAGCAGAAGCCACAGTCTTTACTCTTGCGAACATGAATGGTGGGGCAAACCCGATTATTCGTTTGGCATGAGATACAGCTGGAGATCAAGTGGGAATGGCTCCTGCTGCCTTCTATTATGTTTTGATTCCCTTAGTGATGTTAGCAGGATCATACTTGATGTTATGAATCTCTGATCAAATTACCACCAGAGGGGTAGGAAACGGAATTTCGATTGTAATTTTCTTAGGAATTATCACCACTTTTCCTAACAACTTTAAGTCAAGTTATCAATACTGAATTTCAACTAATCACGAAGCTGCAGGAGTGCTGTTTAGTGGAATTATTAAGTTTGTGATTTATGTTGTAGTTTTCTTGTTAATTATCTTCTTTGTGGTATTAATGAACGAAGCAGAAAGAAAGATTCCAATTCAGCAAACTGGGTCTGGTTTAGTTAAATCTGAAGACTACACTCCTTATTTACCATTAAAACTAAATAATGCCGGGGTGATTCCTGTCATCTTTGCTTCGGCGATTATTTCTACTCCAATTACAATTGCTCAAATTGTTCGAGCCGGTAGTCCTAACAGCGGGTTTGTTAAGTTTTGTGATAATATCTTATCATTTGGAAGTTGGTGAGGAATTGTTATTTATGCGGTATTAACCATCGCCTTCACCTTCTTGTATGCCCAAGTCCAGATTAATCCTGAAAAGATTGCTGAAAACTTTCAAAAATCAGGAACCTTTATTCCTGGAATTAAACCAGGTAAAGATACTAGTAAATTCTTGGGTGGAACAATTAACCGGCTTTCGATTATTGGGGCTTTCTTCTTGGCGATAATTGCAGTATTACCATACATTATTTCTAAGATTACTGGTTTACCAAGTCAATTTGCCATTGGAGGAACGGGATTAATTATTTGTATTTCTGTAGCGATTCAAACAATTCAACAAGTCAAGGGAAGATTGATCCAACAATCATTTATTGACAAGAAAAAACAAAAGTTTAGTGATAGTGATTTGGTGAAATCAGAACGAGAATCACATATTTGATAGAAGGAGATTGATGATGAATATTATTTTATTGGGAGCTCCGGGTTCTGGAAAAGGAACTCAAGCAGAAAAACTGGTTACAAATCAAGGATTTATCCAATTCTCAACTGGGGATGTTATGCGAAAGGAAATCGAAGAAAATACTGTTCTTGGTAAAGAATGTAAAAAGTACATTGATCAAGGAAATTTGGTCCCTGATGTTCTGGTTAACCAAATGGTAGAAAGCTATTTGGTTAATACTCGTAGTGATAACTTAATTTTTGATGGTTATCCTCGTACCCTTGCTCAGGCCAAAGCTCTTGATGAAATGTTAAAAAAACTTGGTAAGGGAATTGATAAAGTCTTTTATATTCAAGTCAGTGATGAAGTAATCATCGACCGGATTTCCAACCGCTTGGTTTGTCCAATGTGCAAACGTAGTTATAATTTAGTTGGTCGTCCTCCAAAAACACCTGGGATTTGTGATTATGATGGAACTAAGTTGGTACGGAGAAGTGATGATGAACCAGCAAAGGTAATAATTAGATTAAAAGAATATGAAAAAAATACCAAACCTTTGGTTGATTATTATCATAGTATTGAAAAAGTAATTAAAATTCCTGGTCATGATAGTGATGCTAATGTCGCTTATCAACAAATTTTAGAAAGTTTAAAATAAGAACGTCAAATGATTAAAATTAAAACTAAGGCAGAAATTGAAAAAATGCGAATAGCAGGAAGTGTTTTAGCTGAAGGATTACAGTTACTTAACACTAAAGCTCAGGTCGGGACGAATTTACTTGATCTTGACCAAGCGTTTGCCGAATTTTTAAAGACTAAAAACTGTTTGCCGAATTTTTTAGGATATCAAGGTTTTCCAAAAAACATTTGTATTTCAATTAATGACCAATTAGTTCACACAATTCCTCAAGATCGGGTGATTCTTGAGGGTGACCTTGTTTCAATTGATGCTGGGTGTATGTATCAAGGATACAATGCGGATGCAGCTTTTAGCAAAATTTGTGGTGAACCAAAAAGCAAAAAAGATGTTATACTTATAGAGGTGACTGAAAAATCGTTGGAAATGGCTATTAACGTGGTAAAACCAGGGGCAAGAATTGGTGACATCGGCGCAACAATTCAAAATTATGTGGAAAGTTTTGGGTTTTCTGTGCCACGAGATTATGCTGGTCATGGGATCGGTTTAGATATGCATGAAGATCCCTTTATTCCCAATTATGGAACTTTTAATAGTGGACTGCGTTTACGTGAAGGAATGGTTATTTGTATTGAACCAATGGTTCAACAAGGGAGTCGTTTTACTAAAACTGGTCCTGACGGGTGGACCGTCTATTCAGTTGACCACCAGAACAGTGCTCATTTTGAACATACTATTTTAGTGACCAAGACTGGTTGCGAAGTTTTAACTCGTAATAAAGGAGAAAAAGAATAGATATGGCTAAAGAAGATTTATTAGAAGTCGATGGGACTGTTGTAGAAGTATTGCCCAACGCAATGTTTAAAGTGAAATTGGAAAACGATGTTATCATTGATGCCCACGTGTCAGGTAAAATCCGGATGAATTACATTCGCATTTTACCTGGAGATAAGGTAACAGTTGCGATTTCACCATATGATATGACACGTGGAAGAATTACTTATCGTTTTAAAGGATAAGTATATAACTAAGAATTGTGGAAAGATGGAGGAGCTAGTCAGATGAAAGTAAGATCATCAGTCAAAAAAATTTGCGACAATTGTCGAGTAATTAGACGTAAGGGACGTGTAATGATTATTTGTATCCACCCAAAACATAAACAACGTCAGGGTTAAACCTTGAAAGAAAATTAAGAGAAAGGGAAGAATAATAAATGGCTCGTATTAATGGAGTAGAAATACCAAACAATAAAAGAGTAGTGGTTGCTTTAACCTATATTTATGGGGTAGGAAACAGTACTGCTCAAAAAATCTTAAAAAATGCCCAAATTTCAGAAGATGTGCGGGTAAAAGATTTAACTGAAGAACAAATCAAAGATATTACTCAAGAACTAGGAAGTGTAAAAACCGAAGGGGATTTACGTCGAGAAGTTTCTTTAAACATTAAACGTTTAATGGAAATTGGGAGTTATCGAGGAATTCGCCACCGTAAGAGTTTACCAGCGCGTGGACAATCTTCAAAGACCAATGCAAGAACTGTTAAAGGTCCAAGAAAAACTGTCGCCAATAAAAAGAAATAGTTAGATAGGAGTAAATCAAAATGGCAAATAAAAAACCACAAACTAAAAAGAAAATCAAGAAAAATATTCCTAAAGGAATTGCTCATATTCATTCTACTTTTAACAACACTATTGTTACAATTAGTGATGAAAAAGGGAGCGTTCTTGCTTGATCAAGTGCTGGAGCTTTAGGATTTAAAGGATCAAAAAAATCTACTCCTTATGCTGCTCAGTTGATTGCTGAAGCAGCAGGAAAAGGGGCAATGGATAACGGGGTGCGAAGCATTTCTGTTGAAGTTAAAGGCCCAGGACCAGGAAGAGATGCTGCAGTGAGAAGTTTACAAGCAGTTGGTTTAGAAATTTCTTCAATTAAAGATACCACACCAATTCCCCACAATGGTGTGCGTCCTAGAAAACGTCCAAGAGGTTAAGTTACGATGAAACAATTTATCAGACCAGAATTCAATCTTCTTAAAGAAGAAAAATCTACCTCTTATGGGGAATTTATGGTGGAACCATTAGAAAGAGGTTTTGGCACTACACTTGGTAATGCCTTACGTCGCACCCTATTAGCAGCAACCCCAGGAGCTGCAGTTTATGCGATTAATCTAAAGGGAGCAAACCATGAATTTGCCTCTCTACCAGGGATTGTAGAAAATGTTTCACGTATTGTCCTTAATATTAAACAATTGATTTTAAAGATTGATACCAAGATGTATGGTGATGAAACTGTTGAGTTAAAGATCAATAGTACTACTGCAGGGACAGTTACTGCTAAAGACATCAACCTTCCTGCTGGAGTTGAAGTTTTAAATCCAGAGTTAGTGATTGCTACTTTAGCTGATGGAGGAGTTTTAGATTTAACCCTATTTGCTCGTAATGGTCGTGGGTATCGTTCTTTCAAAGATAATAAAGAAGAAGTGAAAGAAGTTGGGTTAATTACTATCGATTCTAACTATTCACCAATCGTTAAGGTTGCTTATCACGTTGAACCAACTAAGATTGGTCGTAGCATTGATTTAGAAAAACTAATTTTAGAAGTTACTACTGATGGAAGTTTAACCCCAGTTGCGGCAATTTCAGTTGCGGCAAAAGTTTTAACTGCACACCTAGAATACTTCATTAATTTAGATGCAGAAATTAATGATTTAGAAGTAATTGGCACTGAGGAAGAAGAAGATCAAGAGTTAGATCAAAATATTGATGATTTAGATTTAACCCAACGTTCTTTAAACTGTTTAAAACGTGCTGGAGTTGAAACTTTACGTGATTTAGTTTCTCGTTCTGAAGATGAAATTCAAGAAATTAGAAATTTGGGTCGTAAATCATTTAAAGAAATTAAAGACCGCGTGGCTAGTTTAAATTTAAACTTCAAACAAGTATAAAAAGAGAGGATTAATTTATGTCATACATTCAAAAAAGAGGGCAAAACACTGCTTGAAGAGAGTCATTAATGCGTAATTTAACAACCGAGTTAATCCTTAATGAATCCTTACAACTTACCCAAACCAGAGCAAAAGAATTACAAGTGCACTTTGATCACATGATTACTTTAGCAAAACGTAATGATTTACACGCTCGTAGACAAGCAAGTGCTTGATTGCGAAACATCCAAGCAAATGAAAAGGAAACTGCGTTGCAAAAACTTTTCACCACCTTGAATAAACGTTATCAAGATCGTAATGGTGGGTATACCAGAATTCTAAAACTAGATAACCGTAAAGGCGACAATGCCCCAATGGTTTTAATTGAACTGGTTTAAGAAAGTCTTTTTAAAAAAGATACTAGTCGTTTTAGTATCTTTTTTTCTGTCTTATGATATTCTTAAAATGGAACTTTTTAAGGAGGTGCTGTCATGTTGATTTATAACAATAAAAATCAAAAAGAAGGTTTTTTCCAAGAAATGAAAAACAATCATTTTTATCAATCGATGAGTTTTGAGCAAGCTTGAGATTGATACTACACCATCCAATCTTTAAAAATATACAACCAGAATGTTAAAAAAATTCTTAGTCTGGATGCTTATAATGTTGATCCTACGATGCGAGTTTTTGAAGGTAAGATGGAATTAATAACTCACGAAGTGCAAGACTTTTTTCTTTGTTATGAAACTGATCAACTTCATCCAGTTTTAATTGTTAATTATCGTTTTCCACTTAGTTAGATTCTTAAAAAAGTGTAAACGCTAAACTCGGGATAAACTTTGGTTTCGACTACTTTTCAAACCTTTGGATCAATTTCTGGGGCGTATGTGTCACCTGGGTAATCTTGATCAATAATGCTAACAACTAGTTTGTTAGCTTTTTTTATCACTTGATCAAAAACTTCTCTGCCTCCAATTATCATTAATTCCTCTACTTGATTTGTATACTGTTCTAAAAAAGAATCAAGGTTAGTGATAACTTCTACTTGATGAGGGAAATTGTTTCTACTTTGATGGGTTAAAACAATGTTTTTGCGTCCAGGGAGTGGTTGGATGTGCAAAGCATCTCAAGTTTTTCGCCCCATTAAAACTGATTTATTTAAAGTCTGTTGTTGAAAATGTTTCATTTCATCAACAAGTTTTCATGGCAACTGGTGATCTTTTCCGATTACCTTTTTTTTGGTTTGAGCTCAAATTAAAGTGATCATGTTTTCCTTTCTTGAAGAGTTTAATTATAATTTATAATCAAATTAAGGAAGCGATTTCGCTTTCTTTTTATTTATAAAAAGTATAAACTAATAATAATTATTTGTTGATTAGAGGAGCTTATTTTCATGGAAAAAAATCAGGATTTTTCAACCTATTTAACAGAAAAGCTCAATCAAAGTGATTTAGATGCTTATTCGCAAAAACTTAATAGTTTAAATCAGGATGTTAACAACAGCTTGGAAGTTTTTCTGTCCGCTAAAAAAAAGTACCATCACCAACTAATTACTCGTATTGAGTATCAACAAGCTAAGACTAATTATCATCAAGCCAAAGCGAATTATCAAGAACTAATTAAAATTAAGGCGTTTAAAAATAACTTAGTTAATATTAATAGTTTGGTAAAATCTACTTCTGTTAGTGATCCAAGTTATGAAACGATAATTAATGAACAAAAAGCAGCGCAAAAGTTGTACGCAGAATTTAAAGAAGTAGTAAAGAGCCAGGGTAGGTTGGGGAATTTAGAAAAACTTTCTCCTGTTGCAATTGAGATTAAAGACTTAGCTTTTCGTTATGATGAAGACGAACCCTTAGTGTTAGATGATATTAACCTAAAGATTAACCATGGTGAATATGTTGCAATTGTTGGTCACAACGGGTCAGGTAAATCAACGTTATCTAAGCTGCTTATTGGGGTATTACAACCAGATGAGGGGAGCATTAAAATTTTTGGTAATTTAATGCAAGATAATAATGTTGAGAAAGTTCGTCAGTTTGTGGGGATTGTTTTTCAAAATCCAGATAACCAGTTTATTGGTTCAACAGTCCAAGATGATATTGCTTTTGGTTTAGAAAACCATCGGGTTGATCCTGCATTAATGCCCACAATTATTCAAGCATCAGCTACCAGGGTAGGAATGGAAAACTTTTTAGATAAAGAACCTTTAATGCTCTCTGGAGGACAAAAACAGCGTGTAGCAATTGCTTCAACTCTGGCCTTAGATTCTGATATTATCATTTTTGATGAAGCCACAAGTATGTTAGATCCTAAGGGTAGACGTGAAATTAAAGAAATCATGGTAGATTTAAAGAATGAAGGTCAAAAAACAATCCTGTCGATTACTCACGATATGGATGAGATTTTAAATGCTTCAAAAGTAATGGTTTTAAATCAAGGTAAAATGGTGCGTTTTGGCGATCCCGCAACAGTTATGGGAGATAAGGAATTTTTGCGCGGCATTGGGTTGGAATTACCCTTTGTTTCAATGGTTGAAGATGCGTTAAATAATAAGGGAATTAAAGTTCAAGAAGGGGCCAAGAACTTGGCAGAATTGGTGGATCATTTATGCGCGCTAAAATAATTCAGCAATGAAAAGAATATCAGCTAAATAGACAAGCTGCCAAAAAAGCTAAACAAGAACAAAAAAAAGCCGATAAGGCTCAAAAAAAGGTTGATAAATTAAATAATCAACCCTATTTAACGATTTTAAAACAAGCAAAAAAAACTAAACAAAAGTTTGATTATCAAGATGATATTTTGTTAAAAGACGTTTCTTATGTTTATTCAAAAAACTCTCCTTTTGAATTTAAAGCACTAAATAAAGCTACTATTAGTTTAGCTAAAAATAAGATTACTTGTATTATTGGTACTACTGGTTCGGGAAAATCAACTTTGATTCAATTAACTAATGGTTTATTGATTAGTGAAACTGGCGTTTCATTGATTGGTGATTATCCCATTCCTGCAGGAATTAAAAAAATCGTTAATGTCAAAGAATTGAGAAAAGAAATTGGGTTAGTTTTCCAATTTCCCGAATACCAGTTATTTCAAGATACTATCGAAAAAGATATTGCTTTTGGACCAATTCATTTGGGAGAAAGCAAGGCTAAAGCGTTAAAAGCCGTTCCTGAATTATTAACTTTAGTTGGTTTACCACCCCACTATGCTACTCGTTCACCTTTTGAATTATCAGGAGGACAAAAACGTCGGGTAGCGATTGCAGGAATTTTAGCTTTGGATGGTAACACGCTAGTTTTAGATGAACCAACAGGGGGATTGGATCCTCAGGGTGAAGATGACTTTATGAATTTATTTTTAAACTTAAACCAACAGTATCATAAGCGGATCATTATGGTGACTCACAACATGGATCAAGTTTTAAGAATTGCTGATGAAGTAATTGTGATGCATAATGGTCAACTTTATAAGAAAGATAGTCCCTTTAAAATCTTCTCTGATGAAGAATTATTAAAAAAGATGGAAATCGAACCACCAAAAATTTATGAGTTATTGTATGCTTTGAAAGCCAAGGGAATTGATTTAACGACAAAAGAAATTCGAACTATTGATGATTTCACTGCAGCATACCAAGATTATTTAACTACCACCCATTAACTTTTAGAAAGGAACAGTTTCATGCGTTTAACATTTGGCCGTTATATTCCCTTAAATTCCCCTGTCCATAAAATGGACCCACGGTTTAAACTTTTGATGATTATCCTTTTAATCATTGCGATTTTCTTTCCAGTTGGTTACACGGGATACTTATTTTTATCAGCAACGATTTTTAGTTTATATCTCTTAGCCCGATTACGATGAACAATGCTGTTTCGCCTTTTGCTTCCTGCGATGATTATTTTTGTGGTGATTTTGATTATTAATATCTTTTTGATGAAGTTAACAGGCGAGATGACTACGGGGTTATTGGCTAATCAAGGTGATTATAGTCAGTATTATCATGAAGTTGCTAACCATGGGTATAGTGGTTATCTTCCAGGTCCCTATGTTGATATTCTGACTGAAAAGGGGCCTGAGATTTTAAAAGTTACTGGTTTGGGTCACTTCTATCATTGAAAAGCGTTTTGATTTAGTGAAAAAGCCTTATACAGTGCTTTACTAATGGCTTGAAGAATTTTCTTAATGATCACTTTAACTACAATCATTACTGGGACTACTCAACCACTAGAAATTACGTTAGGATTAGAAGATTTACTTTCACCCTTAAAACTTATTGGAATCCCAGTTTACATTCTTTCGACAATTATTTCAATTGCTTTAAGAATGATTCCGACCCTGATGGATGAAGCAGGAAGAATTATGAAAGCTCAAGCTTCACGGGGAATTGATATTAAAAACGGAAGTTTTAAAGATAAGGGAAAAGGTTTGGTTTCTTTAATTATTCCTTTATTGGTTTCTTCATTTCAAAAGGCTGAAGACCTTGCTTATGCGATGGATGCTCGGGGTTATGATCCTCACGCTGCTCGTACTCGTTTCCACCAATTTAGTTTTTCTGTGGTTGATTTAATCATTTTTGCTGTTGGCACAAGTATGGGAGTTTTAATGATTGTTTATTCTCAAGTTTATCCAACCACTAGCGCTTTAATGCACCTACCCTATATTGATGTCTTAACTGCTTACTAACATGTGGCGTGAATTTACACAAGCTTATTTATTAAGTCTGAGTTATGATGGGTCAAGTTTTAAGGGGTGGGTCAAACAACCTTCAACTCGCACAGTGCAACAAACTTTAGAAGATGCAATTAAACATTTAATTAAAAAGGTTCCTTTTAAGGTTTTAGGAGCTTCAAAAACTGATCAGGGCGTTCATGCTCTGGATCAAAAAGTTTTATTACAACTTGATTTTGAAATTAGTAATTTAACTAGTTTTTTGCATGGTTTAAATAAAAAGTTACCCCTTGATGTGCGTATTAACACTATCCAACGGGTTGCTAATGATTTTAATGTTCGGCAAGTAGTACAAAAAACTTATTGTTATACGATCAATGATCATCAGTTTGATATTTTTAGACAGCGCTATGAATTGCACTGAACCAAAGGTTTGATTGATGTTAATAAGTTAAAGAAATGATTAACCTTATTTGTTGGTAATCACGATTATTTTTGTTTTTCTGGCTTAAAAAATGCTGAACGTTCATCCTTTCAAACGGTTAGATCAATTGAATCGATTACAGCAACTCGGGATCAAGATAACAGGATTAAAATTTATTTTCAAGCCAAAGGATTTATTCGGTACCAAATTCGGATGATTGTTGGAGCTTGCTTACAAGCCTATCTTAATAATCCTCGCAGTCACGAAGCGTTAATCAAACTTCGTTTAACTCGTGAAGGTGATAAGTCGCCTTTTATTGTTGATGGTAAGGGTCTTTGTTTGGTAGGAATTACTTATCAACAAGGAAGTGAAAAGCAAACTTATAAGGAAGATTAATAAAAATAGCGTATGATAAGAAAGAGTGGTAGAACTTTAAAACAATGTCATTTCTGGTGGTTTAATGTTTGATATTTGCTTTAAGTTTTTGGATGATTGCTCTTGAGCATGAGAAGGAAATTAAAAATAATATGAATTATTAAATCCCTCTACCACAAAAGACCATTTGCTTGGTCTTTTTTTAACATTTTGGCAATAATCGGGTAGAATTAACCTATACGTGTTAAAAGTTACTGATATTAATCGTGGGGAAGGGTAATTCTGGTTTAACATTTTCTTTTTAAAGAACCAAACAAAATTAATAGGGGAGTGATGGGAAGGATGAAGTTAAAAGGTTTTAATTTAATCGCTAAAAATTCGTTTAAAAATGCTTTTAAACTTTGACCCTTACTTTTAGGATTAACTTTATTAATTCTGGTTTTCTCTTTAGTAGTTTCGCTAATGAGTGGAATTTCTAACCAAGTTATTGGCAATTATAATCATCTTGCACTGGCATCAAATTTGAGAGATGTAGTTGGTGATGTTCCTTCAACTCTATTTGTTAAAACCAGTACTGATGATGATTCTGGCTCAGTTCCTAAAAATAATGTTGAAGCTCAAGAGTACTACTTTTATCAACTTTCTCGTCAGTATGCTTATGCCAATCCCAAACTAAGTTTTTCGTGATCAAGAACTGAAGGAAGAAACTTTAGTGGGATTCAAAATGATAACCATAACCTAACAATTAAAGCGGTTGTTAAAACTACTCCTGATTCTTCAAAATACAGGGTTGATCAACTAGCGATTTCTCAAGGTCATGGTATTCAAAGTGTTCACCAAACTGTAATTGATGCAACTTTTGGTAAGAAAAACCACATCATGATTGGTGATATTATTCGTTTTCAAGAAGATAGTTTAGGATCACAACTCTTAGTTAAGTCAAAACTTAACAATATGGATTATCTTAATGCTGGTTTAGTTGACACTATTAGTAATTTAGATGATCCTAATGATAATTACCAGAAACTTTATTCAACTTATAAATGATTTCAAGTGGTTGGATATGGAGAATCAATCGATTATGTAATGCCAATTATCGACCAATCTACGTCTTTGCCAAATAAAAAAACTGAGTTAATTGCTTATATTGACCCAGTTAATTTTGGTTTATTCAAAGATCCTAAAAGCGCTCAGGGTTTAACTTACTTTGACCAAAACCAGTCCCTTTTAACTGCTGAAAATTCTCAAGATTCTGAGGCTTATTTTTCTTTGAAATTTAATAACACTAGTTTAAAAAAAATTAGCAAGCTTGATCTTCACCAAATGAATGTCGATTTATTAACCTTGATGGGTCGAGATAAAGATGCTAGTGATGAGGGTTATGACCCAATTTTATTTAAGAACGGTGATCAGGCTTACCAGTATGCTGGACGAACCGCTTCAATTATTAGTACGATTAAAATTTATCAGTTGCTGAGTGGAGTTATTCTGATTGTGGTTTTAGTTGTGACGATTTTTACAATTGTTTTAGTTACCCAGAAACAAATTGATGGAACCCGTTCTCAAATTGGAACTTTAAAAGCATTGGGATATTATAAACGTGAAATTGTGTGAAACTATGTTGCCTTACCCTTGATGAGTTCGTGATTTGGGGGAATTTTAGGATTTATTGTTGCCCAATTTGTGCAAATCCCCATTAACAAGTTATTCACTGACCACTTTAACTTGGATTTATCAGCATGAACTTTTGATATCGCTGCGTTTATGGTTGTAGTTTTGGTGATGTGAATTTTTGTCACTGCAGTGACGTTTCTAATTGCTTATTTAACTATGAATGATGATGTAGTTAATTTGGTGTATGCAACCAAAGCCTCAAAAATCAGTCAGTTTGGTTATTTTATTAAATCTTTAACTAATAATCGTCCTGTAGAAGTAAAACTACGATCAGCTCTGTTTGGTTCAAGTGAAGGAAAAATTTCTGGAGTAGGGTTTGTGGTTTTACTTTCAACAATCTTGATGACAATTACCTTTGCTGCTCCTACTTTGTTAAAGAACAATCAAATCGCTGCTTATCAAGGAATTAAGTACCAACAGTTAGTTGAATTTGACACTCCTATCTATAATAATCCGTATACTTTTATGAAGACTTATGATGCGAAAGTAACTTCAAAAGCTACTACTTTTAACTATTCGGAAGTCTTAAATAAAATTACTAGTCAACCATTAACTGCTCAGGGTAGTTATGATCTTGATAAAATCACTCAACAACTTTTAACTGCTAAAATTCCGAATGAATATTATGATTTGGAGTTTGCAACTCAACCTGATGGGGTTGTTAACCCCTTACAAGTGATGACTGCTAATTTAAGAATGTTAAACAGTTATTCAGTAGTTTTATCAACCCAATATTTTCACCTGTTAGCTGATTTTGCCCAACTTGATCCCTTTGGGTGAAACATTCTTTCAAACCAATGAATAGGCTATTTAGATTTAATTAACCAAATTCAAGCTGTGTCAAATGCTGGTGACGAACTATCTCAAGCTATTGCTTATTTCAATATCTTAAAAAGTTTCTATCAAGTTTATACCCAAACTATTGGGTTGGTAATTACCAAAGATTATTATGATAATCCTGACAATCTTGAGTTGACTTATGATGAACAAATTACTGCTTTTAACAACAAAATTAAGAGTGGTAATCTTGATTGGTTTGAGACGTTTAAAAACGAGTATCGTGGTTCAAGCAGAAGTTTTGGTGATTATTTAACTACCTTGCAACCTAACCCCAACTTTAGTTTAACTACGAGTACTTATCTAGATGATCAGGGAATAGAGATAACAACTCCAATTGGAGCGAACCATATTTTAAGTGATAAAAATAGTTTAAGTGGTAATGAACGGTTTGTTGATCAATACCTTAGTGCTGATGCAGCACAAATCATTCAAACCAATGGTGCGATTAAAGGTTTAGAAATTATTAAAAGTTATCTTGCTGACTATTTAGGATGATATGATGCTTACTTTTCTCAACGAGCAGGTACAGCAATTGTTCAAACTGGATTTACCAGAGCACCTTATTTTGTGCAACAATATTTCAAAAAAGCTTATTATGCTAATGAAAATGACCAGGTTTATAACCTTAGTTTTGCAACGATTCCCTACTCACCTGATAGTGAGCAATTGGGAGTAAAACTTTCAATGGAATCAATTAATCCTAACCCCTTAACCTTCAATATTTATGGAGTAGAGAACAATAGTAAGTTTATTGATTTACAAAATAATCACCATGACTTGATGCCATTATTGTTTAGTGGTGATTTGATTGATGATGAAGCGACTCCGATTATTGTTAACCAAAGTTTAGCTAAAAAACTTCATTTGAAAACAAATCAGGTGATTGATTTTAACCGCTTGTATGATGAAATGGAAAACTACACTAGTGGTTCAAAAACTGCTTATAAAATCAGTGATTGAAACCAAAATGACCCTCGAGAAGAGGGAGGGGACGGATTTGTTACTACTAGTAGTATGGATAGTCTTTCAACTACGTTAAAAAACCCGATCACTGGAAAACAAGAAAAAATTAGCGCGGGGTCACTAAATATTGATAATACTCCTGGTCAAGTTTATCAAAACTATCTTGAAGGTGATGTTGGTTTTGAAAGCAAGAAAGCTAAAACAACCTTTAGAATTGTGGGAATTGCTGATACGTATGGAACTCCTCAGGGATGAATTGCTAATACTCAAGCTAAAGCCTTAATGAATTATGATCAAGCCCAAGCTTATTTGTGAGACTATTTATTTGCCCCACAATTTGCCAAAACCTTTGCTTCAACTACTAAAATTAAGTTTCCCTATGATTTAAGAAATTTAACTTATAAAGAATTTAAGACCCTTTTTTTACTTGATGATAACAATAATTATTATCAGGTTGCAAAAAATATTGATCTTATCTTTAATAATGCTTATCCAATCTTTAACTTTAAGTATTCAATGAGTAATGATATTGGTGATATTCGCGCTGGGATAGCGACTTATAGTAAACTTGGTGACTATTCCCCGATTGCTTTAAATGGTGGAATTGTTAAAGATAAAACTTATGATGGAATTGGTCTAGGAGCAATTAGTAGTCTGACTCCAATTCAGATTAGTCAAGATATCTTAAAACAAATTACTAACATGATTTTAGGAATCTTGGTAATGATTATTTTATTAGTTATCTTTATTACCTTTGTAATTGTGATGTTAACAACTTCTTTAATTATTAAAGATAACGTTCGCTTTATTGCTACTTTAAAAGTATTGGGATACAAGAATACAACGATTGTGAATATGGTCTTGGGAATGTATGCAGTGATGATTGTAATTGCCTTTAGTATTGGGTATGTTGGAGGTTGGTTCTCATTGACTGGAATTATTAATAATTTAGCGTTGCATACCAACTTTGTTGTACCGATTATTTATCCAGCCTTTTTAATCTTTGCTGTGATTGGGGGAGTGGCTGGAATTTATGGAATTACCTTCTTGATTGGCTATCGTTATGTCACTAAAACTAACGCCACTCTACTCTTAAAAGACCAAGAAATTTAATGACAATAAATCTGGCAATTGTTTTTTATTTTAAGCGACTAAATTGATTGAAAAAGGAATTAAAACCGCATATAATAACAATTGCTTACACTTTTAACCCGGACAAGTTGAAGGAGAGAAATAGCAATGAAACAAACAACCTTAATTAAAACCGCTGACATCAAAAAAGATTGATACATTGTTGATGCTGCTGGTCAAACTGTTGGTAGATTAGCGACCCAAGTAGCCTTGGTTTTGCGTGGAAAACACAAAGTAACTTTTACCCCACACATTAACAATGGTGATCACGTGATTATCATTAACGCTGAAAAAGCAATTTTCACTGGTAAAAAAGAATCAGATAAAAATTACTACCACCACTCAATGTATCCTGGTGGATTGAAACGTCGTAATGTGGCAAGTGTTCGGAAGAACAAACCAGAATTTATCTTAGAGCGAGCAATTCGTTTGATGTTACCAAAAGGAGTGCAAGGTCACAACCAATTCCGTCAATTGCACGTCTTGGTTGGTGAAAATCACCCTTACCAAGCTCAACAACCAAAAGCACTTGTGATTGAAACACAAAAAGGAGGGAATAAATAATGGCAGATAAAGTAATTTATCGAGGAACAGGACGTCGTAAAACTTCTGTTGCTCAAGTTATTCTTACTCCTGGGAAAGGTGCGATTGTTGTTAATGGGAAACCAGCATTAGACTTTTTCCCTTATGAGACTTTAGTACAAGATTTAACTCAACCCTTGGTAGCTACTGGAACTGAAAAAGATTTTGACATTATGGTGTCAGTTGATGGGGGAGGATTTACTGGACAGGCTGGAGCAACTAGATTAGCGATTGCTCGGGCTTTGTTAGAGGCTAGTGAAGACTATCGTCGTCAGTTGCGTGCTGTGGGGTTATTAACTCGTGATGCCCGCATTAAAGAACGTAAAAAATACGGATTACGTGGAGCGAGAAGAGCGCCACAATACTCAAAACGTTAATTTCATTCAAAAACTCAAACTTTGGTTTGAGTTTTTCTTTTTTTTGAAAAATTTCGCCAAATAAATTAACAAAACAGAATTGTAAAACCCGCTTTCTATCTATATTATTAGTGCAGAGTGCTATTTTATAGAAAGTAAAGGAGGTTGGAAACTTGCTTTATACAGTTACACTAAATCCTTCTATTGATCAAATCCTACAAACTAATGGCTTTGTTTTGGGAGAAACTAATTACTATGATGATGATTATCAAGTTGTTGGTGGAAAAGGGATTAATGTTGGAGTTTTATTAAATAACTTAGGTGTGGATGTTGTTGTAACTGGACTAATGGGTCTTGATAATAATCAAGTCTTTTTAGAACAGTTCAAACAAATCAACTTAAAACACGATTTTGTTTTTTATCCTGGTAAGAGCAGAACTAATTTTAAAATTAAAGATTTTCAAAACCATCAAGAAACCGAGTTGAACGGTCAAGGGAGTAGAGTAGAGCAAAATTTAGTCCAAGATTTGCTTACTTATTTAGATACTCACCTTCAACCTCACGATGTGGTGATTGCCAGTGGTAGTGTTCCTACCAGTGTTTCAGAAAACATTTATGAACAAATTGGCATGATTGTTAACCATCATGAAGCGATTTTTATTCTTGACTCTTCAAAGCAATGGGTTAAGTACGGGTTAAAAGCCCATCCTTATTTGATTAAACCTAATGTTGAAGAAATTTGCCAAATGCTTAACCAAGAATATAACCCTAACCTTACTTTGACTCAACTTGAAGCGATGATTAAAGAATTACAAGTTTTAGGAGCAAGAAATATTCTAGTTAGTCGCGGGAGTAAAGGAAGTTATTATTTTAGTGAGCATGGCGAAGTTTATCAAGTTAATACTGCTAAAGGAAAACTTGTTAATTCTGTTGGTGCTGGGGATAGCATGGTTGGTGGTTTTGCCTATGGAATGAGTAAAAATCTCGCTTTAGAAGAGATATTAAAGTTTGGTGCAGCTAGTGGAGCTGCCACTGCTTTTAGTTCGTGAATTGGATCTAAAGATTTGGTGATGGAATTAAAAGAACAAATTAAAGTCGAACAATTGACAATAACAAAGAAAGGAAATTAATTATGGCGCTAAAAGAAATGTTTCGTCAAGAAACCTCCTTTTTTGATGTCGAGTTGAGCTCGAAGACAGATGTCTTGGCCTTTTTGGCACAAAAATTTAAACAAGCAGAAATTGTTGATGATTATGATCAATTTCTTAAAGCTTTACAAGATCGTGAAGCGCAAGATTCCACAGGAATGGGGGATGGAATTGCAATTCCTCACGCTTTAAATCCAACAGTTAAACAAGCTACTTTAGGATTTTTACGGTTAAAAACTCCAATTGATTGACAGAGTTTAGATAATCAACCAGTGGATCTTATTTTCTTAATTGCCACTAATGGAATCGATGGCAACGAACACTTAACTGCTTTGAGTAGTTTGAGTAGTTATCTGGTTAAACCTGAGTATCAAGAAAAGTTTCGTTTGGCAAAAAACTTTAAAGAGTTACAATCCATCTTGATTGAGTCACAACCAACCAAAACCGGAGTTGATAAAGTACAAACCTCAAGTGGTTATGATGTTGTGGGGATTACAGCGTGTCCTACTGGAATCGCTCATACTTACCTAGCTCAAGAAAAAATCTTAGAAACTGCGAAGCAATTAAACTTAACTGCTAAAATTGAAACCCAAGGTCGCAGAGGTATTGAAGACCGCTTAACTGCTGATGACATTAAAAATGCTAAGATGATTATTCTTGCTCATGATAAAGAGTTAGAAGGATTAGACCGGTTTAATGATTTAGAAGTTATCGACACTTCTACTCAAGATGTGATTTATCACACCAAAGAGATTCTTGAAAACTATGCTACTAAACCTAAAAAAGTGATTAAAGCTCGCAAAACTGGTGATAGTAGCAATAGTGGAGAAATGGATCTAAAGAAATTTAAAGACTTTAAAGGAGTTTTATTAGCAGGAGTTTCACGCATGCTTCCTTTCGTAGTTGGGGGAGGAATTATCTTAGGGTTAGCCTTTCTGATTGATTTCATTGCTGCAGGGGGAAGTCCTGATCCTGCTAACATGGGTAATTTTGGAACGATAAACAAAGGAGCGGGGTGATTTGCAGCTGTTGGAAAGATTGCCATGGATATGATGGTGCCAGTCTTTGCAGCTTACGTGGCTTATGCTTTAGTGGGATCTCAAGGATTAATGCCTGGAATGGTTGGAGGACTATTGGCCAACAATAGTGCTTTTGCTTATGGAAATGGCAACGTTGGTTGGGTTAACCTTTGAGGAAGACTACTACCAAGTGATGTTGCTACTCACAGTAACTCTGGGTTTATTGGCGGAATTGCTGCTGCATTTGTCGCTGGGTTACTAGTTTTTGGTCTAACAAAAGGTTTTGCCAACTTTAAAAAAGGCTTTATGGGAGTACGTGATATTGTTTTAATTCCCTTACTTTCTTTATTAGGAGTAGGAGTAGCGATGTTTGCTTTGAATATTCCTTTGGGTTATTTCATGTATGGAGTTCAATGAGTTCTTCAAAAAATGGCAGAAAAAAACCTTCTAGTCTTGGTTGGTTTATTTTTAGGAATCATGGTCTGTGTTGATATGGGTGGACCAATTAACAAAATTGCTTATGTGGTCGGAACGTTATCAATTGTTTCTGCAGAGAATGGTGGTTTTGCCAACATTAACCCTGATACAGGAAACATGACAACAGCCCCAATTATGAGTGCAGTTATGCTTTCAGGAATGATGCCTCCATTAGCAATTGCCTTTTCAACTCTAGTCTTTAGAAAGGCATGAACAGAAAAGCAACGTGATTCAGCAAAAGCTAACTGGGTGATGGGACTTTCTTTTGTCACTGAAGGAGCGATTCCGTTTATGATTGATGATTATAAACGAGTAAATGTCTCTTCAATGATTGGGGGGGGACTTGTTGGAATCCTAGCAACTGCTTTAAAAATTGGAATTCCAGCTCCACATGGAGGAATCTTTGTCTCTCCTCTGGCAACTTCTGATTTGTTTAGTAATAACGCTGCAGCTAAAGGATTTGGAATTGCAATGTATATTCTTTTACCATTAATTGGTATGGCGATTGCTGGATCAATTATGGGTGCTTGAAGATCTCGTGATATCAAAAGAGGAAAATTAACCCTTCCTCAAGCTTAATTTAATTATTTAACCACGATAAATCGTGGTTATTTTTTGTCCCATTTTCTTTTTCACTAAACTTATAAATGTATTTTGATATGTTATAATTCCAAAAGATACAAGTCAGAAAAATGTGTTAATAGGAGGGTAATGAGGTGAAGAAATTACTAGCAATTTTAGGTTCAATAACTTTGGTTACTACCTCAACTTCAACAGTACTTGCTTATGGGGGAGTGTTACAAGTTAAAAAAGCGCTCTCTACTGCTCTGGTTTATTTCAACAATAGTCAGAATAACTTAGTTGGTGCTAGTTTTCAAAAGGCAAAGTCAGTTATTCTTGATGACCAGTTTGGCATTGATCAAACCAAGACCTTAGAAATTTTAAACGGTTTTAGTGCTGAAGATAATATTGATAATTATGATGCCAACGATGGAGCTTTGACCACTACTAGTATTTTAAAAGATGTGATGGAGAAATATTTGGGCGCGAACGTGGTTGATAATAGTGCTGTTACAGGAAAAAACGTCCACCTTGGAGGTCATCTTGGTACCGAGTCTAGTCTTGAGTCTTTACTTCCTGACCAGTTCAAACCTTACCTTCGTCAACTTTTGAGTTGAATTAAAAGCGGTAATTTAGTTAACTCTCCGTTTTGAAACATGAAGGATTTAAACGCCACTTTAACTAATATTGATGATATTTTTAAATCTGGGGGTGAAGGAATTAATTTAATTCTTGAACAATTAATTAAGTTAATTAACGACCAGTTTAATATTGATTTAAGTAGTATTTTAACCACCTGGTTGCCAAAAATTATTAACGTGATTGATAGTGTGATGAATGGTGATAAAATCAGTCAACTTCGCACCTTTTTGCCAAACGCAAACGTTTTGTACCAACAAGCACTTAGTTCTGCAATTCAAGAAATAAGTGATGATAACCTAACTTTTAAAGATTTAAACCAAAAGTTATTCAGTTTGATTACCCAAATTTTAGAACAAGCAGTTGCTCTAACTCCTGATGCAAATTTAGCTGACCTTGGGGAAGGTATTGATGATCAAGAAAAATTCTTGATTACTTTTTTAAATCAAGTAATTAGTCAACAAGCTTTGACGATGGTCGATTTAAGTGATCCAACTGCTTTAGGGGGATTGTTAAAACCAGTGTTTGAGTTCATTATTATTAGTAATATTTATTTTCAACAGTTTGATACTTTGAAATCTTATCAAGTAGTTGATCATAACCATTTGTTTTCAGCAACTAAAGATAACTACACCTTTTTAAGTGAACTAAAGGATGTTAAGGTTAGTGATAGTGTGGTCTTCAAAGACCAAGGGTTGAATTTAAACTATTTTGTAGCCAACCTAGACTACTTCCTTGGTTCATTGCAAAATTTTAATCAAGCTAGTGAAGACCGCTTAGAACAACTCTTATTCCTTTTGTTTAACGATGCTTCTAACCCTAGTCAGAACGGGGATCCCTATTATTTTGATAAAGATTCAAGTTGGTTAGAACACCTTTTTAACGTGGGTTTAGGATTAGGATATTTAAATAATTTAGCTCCCCAAGCAATTCTAACTATTACTAAAACCCCAGCAATCAAAAGCACAATCTTTAATACTTTAAAACCGATTTTTTTAGGTTTTATTAATGGTGATGATGCTTCTGGTTTAATCAATTTGATAAACAATCTTCTTCCTTTGCTGCCAACCCTGATTCCTTCCTTAAACCAATTTCCTTGAAAACAAGTTTTAGCAGCGCTTCAAGAGGTGGTTAAAAATTTAGCTTATCATCCTGATGATAGTAAAAACATGTTTCACTTTCTTTTTAGTGGGAATGGCAATAGTTTGTTTCAAGGTGTCGAACTACCAGATAACTTTCAAAAAGTACTTGGTGGGTTATTTGGTAGTGGTGAGAAAAATTTCTTAACATTACTCAACAAACCCTTATTCCAAATCTTTAACTGGTTAACCCAACAAGGACTTGACATTAAAGGATTTAGCCAGGGAATGATTAATCCTCTTGGTGATAATTACACTTTAAAGTCACTTCCTCAACTTATTAGCTTATTACATAATTATTTGAATCACCTTGACCCAAACAATTCTAAGAATGCAAATTTGTATATTGACAGTACCAATCCCAATAATTCTTTACAAATTTTTAATAAAAAAGACATTAAGTTGGAAGTTGATTTGCTTGAACGTTTAATTGGAAAAGATACAGGTGAAAACAACCTTATCTCCCAATTTTTAACCAAATTATTTGGACTTGCACCTGATGGTAGTGGGACATTAACTTTAGATGTTCCTGATGCTTTAGAGTATTTAGGTTTTATGGGAAATAGTACTTATCAGCAAGATAGTTTTTTAGGAGATTTTGTCCAGTTAAGTCTCCCAAATTTAGTTAAAGCAATTACTAATATTGTTGCAAACGGACAAATTCAATTAAGTGATGCTAATGTTAGTAATTATGATCTTTATGGAGTTGATTTATACCAATTGTTTGCCAAAGATTTACTTGATGTCTTCAATAAATTGAGTAATCCTGCTGATTATTCAGTACTGATTTACCAATTATTGACAACTAAGAATGCTTATGAATTGGTGTATGATCCCAAGAAAATTACTTATTTTAGTAAAACTGGGAAAATTTTAATTAAAGGGTTTAGCTATCAAGTTATTTTTACCAATCCGTTAAATAACTCTCAAACCACATACTGGTTTGAAATTTCACGAAATAGTAATACTGAAGTATTTCACTTTGATTCTATTATCAATGATAGGATTTTAAATAATTAATAAAAGAAAGAAGGTGAGAAGATGCGCAAATTTCTTGTGATCTTTAGTGCTTTAGGTCTAACTAGCACAATGATTAGTAGTGTAATTGCTTGTGGAAGTAATTCTCACCAACCAGTTGTTGAGGGTAAGGAAAGTCAAACAGTTAAAGATATTCGCGCCGAATCTCTTCAACAAGTGCAGGGTTATGTTTTAGCTGATGCTTATGGTTTGGATTTAACTAAAACCACCACCACTTTGGATAATTATTATGCTGATAAAAACTACTTTAATGCTAATACTTTGAGTCAAGCTAATTTAATTGATGTGCAGGTGAATGGGGTTAAAGGAAGCGATGGAGAATTATTTACTCAATTAGTTGAAATGATTTTAAATCAGGGTGATAGCCAAATCAGTCCTATTTTAGCTTTTTTAGACAAATACAAAGCTTTAATTGCTTCGCTTCCTGGAGGTTTGAACACCTTCCCTTTAGAACAATATTTAGCTTCTTTACCAACAATTATTAATTTAATTGGTCAACAAAACTTGTTAATCGATCCTGCAACGAGTGCTGATAGTATTGCTACGACTTTAACCACTTGATATGAAAGTCAACAACTTGATAATGGTTTAACTAATTTTAACCAAGCAACCGATTTAAGCGAACTTGCTGATTTGACTGTGGCAGAACTACAAAGTAGTTTTTTAGTTTCTTTGACTTCTTTAATCGGTTATGCAATGTATCCTGATAGTTTTACTTCACTAATCACTCCCACTACACTTCCTGATAACACGACAGTTAATACTTATAATCCCCAAGCATTAATGAGTGATAATTATGATCAAGCAATGCAAAACTTTTTTAGTTTTGTTTTCAAAAAAGGCGTGGGGATAACACCACCAAGTGGTTATGCTGTTCAAAGTGGTGGAATGCTTTTTTATTTAGGAAAAACCTTAAAAATTTTAGAAGTATTGCTAAGTCTTTATGATGAATGTTTAAATGATGATTTTGTCATTGTTGATGGTACCCACCTTTTTAGCACTACAATTACAAATGTTGATTATTTAGCAATAATTAAAACTAAAAAAGTTAGTGATCAAGCTATTAGTGAAAAAGGTTTACATTTAGAGTATTTATTAAGTAAGCTTGGTTATTTTTTTAATGATAAAAATGAAGAAGAAAACGGGTATCGAATTTTAAAACTCCTAAATATTTTCTTAGCATCTGGAGGCTATGAATTTAGTTATTTAAAACAAACTATTCTTGACCTTGTTAATGCCTATAACCCTACTATTGGGGCAATCCTTGCCTTAAATCCAGATTTATTTAATCCACTTTTTCAAAATTTTGTAACCTACTTATTAGTTCCATTATTTAACAATACTCCAGCAACCCCAAGTAAGATTCTTAGCGACGATCTTAAAGAACTGTTAAAGCCTTTTTTGTCATTGTTGCCTGACAATTGAAGAAACCTCATTAAATGATTAGATACCACTGCTGCTCAAAACTTCCTTAATGAACCTTGAACTCAACTTTATCAAGGAAATTGAAATGATTTGGTTGGGCTCTTTGGTGCTAATCTTGATCCTTTAAACTTTTTATTTGGTGTTGATCACTTAAACTTTCACTTAATTTTTAACCAGTTGTTAGTCCGGAATTTAATGCTTGTTTTTTTTAGTAGTAATCTTGATTTAGGAAGATTAAGTGATTTAACCTTTGATGGAATGATTAGTCGAATTGTTAGTGATTTAGCAATTCAAAATGAAAACATCAGTGATCAGATAGGAAACATTATTCCTGTTGATAATATTCAAACAATGATGAAACTCTTGTTTGAAAAGAACTTTATTACTGACACCACCACTAGTAGTGACCAATCCGTGGTTCACCAAGTGGTTAGTCATTTAAATGATTTACCCGAAATTTTACCCTTCTTAGGTTATGATTTAAGTCAAAGTGAACCTTATGTTTATTCCCAATCATTGTTAGGTCAACTTGTTTATTGCTTTTCACCAACTCTCAAAGCTAATTCCACTCCCAGTGCAAATGATGGTAAGGGAGAGTTGCTTAATCTTAATACTTTAAGAAGTGCTGATCCCACTAACCATTGAGCCCTTAGTTCGGGAATTGGTCGAATACTAGGTGATTTATTAAATGGAACTGATTATCGTGATTTTGTTCTTAACCAGGTTCTTAACGCTAGTTGAGTTGTAGAAAAAGTGATCTCTAATTATGATCCCACCAATCCTGAGGTTTTATTAAACCAAACTTATAATTTAATTTACACTGGTAATGATTATAATTTGGGAGCAATTGCGATTAAAGCAATTAATGCGCAATACCAAATAACTTTTGCTCGAGTGAACGCTAATGAAAAGTTTTCCTTTAAAAAGTTAGTCCGTTTAGTTTAGAAAGGAGAAGAGTTGATGAAAAAGTTATTATTGTTATTACAAGTGGTTGGTTTAACTCTGATTACAACAACTACGGTTGTTGCTTGTGGGGTTGGTGGTCAAATCAACCCCAACTACCAAGATGAAATCCAAGTTCCTTTAAGTGAACAAAAAATTGAAATTCAACAATCTATCCTAGCACGTATGCGGACTTTAATCTTGGATAACGAGTATAAAATTAGTGATTCTGCTTATAAAAGCTATTCTTTGTCACAAAATGCTCAAGATTTAACCAAGTTGAATCGTGATGCTAAGAAGACAATTGGCAATGTTTTTGAAACTTATTTTGGTTCAACTAATCTAAATGACGCCAGTTATAGTAGCAACATTACTTTAGATGGTAGTTTGGGTGATCAGGGTGGAATTTTTAACTTGCTTTTAAGTGGGTTTAATAGTTTCTTACCAAGTGGATTATCAGGAATTCTTGATAAATTGTCTGGGTTAAGTGATATTCCTCTGCTTGGAGACCTCATAAGTACAATTAATGGTTTCTTGGGTAATTTTCCCCCAAACATGGTGAATAATAGTGGAAAATTAATCCAAATTCTTCAAAGTTTAAACTTAACTACTATTGCTGATGGACTTCCTTTGGGAATCGATAAACTTGCTACTCTTGAAGTAAGTGATACCCAGTTAAGGTTAATCAATTTGTTGCGTCCACTTTTAAAGCAAACAACAATTGATGGTTTTTTTACCATTCTTGCTCAGGGAATTAACTTTGATTTTAGCACTTATCAAATTAGTGATTTGAGCAGCATTTTTTGAATTGAATTAGTTAATAGTATGGCTTTGTTCAAACAAAGCGATTACCAAATGCTCACTTATACAAATGAGAGCAGTACAATTCAAGCCCAATTGATTACTGCTGGACAAAGTTTTGGGACGATGTTGGGACAAACAAGTACAACTTCACCCTCTTTTGGTAGTATGATCCAAGGTGTTGCTTGTTTACTCAAAGCCTTTAGTGCTTTGGGATTAAAAATGACTTTGTTAAACAGCGAAACCAAGCTCTTTGCTCCAATTGATTCTGAACATCTATTTAGTAGCGATGATAACACGACTTATTTAACTGCTAAATTAAATGCCACAATTGGAGAAAGTGATTTAGTTAATACTTATCCTACTCTAGCGAAGTATTTCAACTTTGGGGAATTTTTTTCAAACTTAGTCTATTTCTTTGACAATGATGCAAGCATAACTCAAGAACGAAGAAGTGCTCGGGTGTTGAAGTTTATTAACGTTTTGTTTGCTGACAAAATTACTAATAATAAAGTCAGTTCAAATTCACTTGCTTTTTTCACAGGAATTTTTAGTCAAACTAATCCTGATAGCGGTTTAAGTGATAATAACCAAATTAGTAGTGCTGCTAGTGAAATTGACCAGTTTTTAACCTCAAGTTTATTAAATAATCAAGCGATTAATTTGCCAAGTAGTAGTAGCACTACTTTTACAAGTAATGTTATTACTTGATTGCAAACTGATTCTGAATTCTTAGCAACTCCGTTTGCAACCCTTTATAGTGGTGATTTGACTTCACTATTTACTTCGACTAATTTTTCTTTGGTGGTTGGCAAAACTTTTGCTGACAAAATTCAAGGAGCATTCCAACAAATCTTTGCTTACCAACGTGATGGCAAAATCAATCTTGAAAACTTTTTAAATTCAAAATTGCTCAACCTTTTGATTGGTTTTAAAGCTAAGGGATATAGTGCTGAGGATTTGGTTAAAAATAACGGGTTATTTCCCAATTATGGTGCTTATTATACAAATAAAACTCTAGTTGAATTAATGAATGAGTTTAAAAATGGTTTAAATTTAACTGGTAAAGAAACGATTAGTCAGCTGACTTACCGTTATTTTGATATTGGTTTATTTAATCAAGTTATTGATGAAGTTTTATATGATAGCGATGGAAAAACAAGTTTATTAACCAGAATTCTTGAATATTTAAAAACTTCAGTCTCATCTCGAGCTAAACCAGAGGCAATTCTTAGTGCGCTTGGTTATGAGAATGATTCTGATAAAGGTTATGGTATTTTGGTGGATAGTTTAGCAGGAAGACTATTACAAGCTTTTGCTCCTGATTTAGTTAAAAACTATGCTAGCGCTGATGGAAGTTTTCTTAGTGTTAATGATTTGCGAAGACTAAATCCAAATTATACTGACAACTTCCAGTTTTTTGCAAAACAAAGTGCTGAAGTTCTAACCCAGTTAATCAAACCGACCCAATATCAACCGTGGTTAAACGCGGTTCTTAGTGCCAAACCCGCTGCTTTTGTGATTGATTCTAGTGCTACTAGGTGAACAACAAAGACCGACGGTCTTTATGGGGGTGTAGTCAAGATTAAGTTTAACCCAAAAGGAATTGTGGTTTTAACTAATCCCAATCCTAAAGTAGTTCTAACTCAGGATGCTTCGATTTATCAAGTGACCTTTATGCGAACCAATTTAGGAAAAGTGTTTACAATTACTAATATTCAAAAATTAACTTAGATAAAACCAGAAACACTTTTTAGTGGAATTATGGTAATTATTTCATTATAATCAAAGCAAATACAAGATGTTAGTCTGAAAGGATGAAGGAGAGTTGTGTTTTGATGAAAAAATTTTTAGCCATTTTAGCAGCGCTCGGAATTAGTGGTACTGCTATTATGAGCGTGGTTGCTTGTGGAATAAATCCATATACTAATCCAATTGGAACCAAACCTAACGATCCAACCACTGGCGACCCTACTGATTCTGATAATGGAAAAAATGATGATGAAGGCGGATGGAAAAATGGCGGTAATGATTCTGATTCTAACCGTGAAGAGCTACCCGTTCCTCCTATCACTCCTGATGATCCTGATCCTGCCCCTATAGAAATCAAAAACCTTTATGCTAATAATGATAATATTAAGGAAATTTTTGCCCAAGCAACCAAAAGAACTATTTATCAAGACCAATATGGTTTTGATCAACAGTATTTAGACCAGCAATTATTTGGGGGACAAACCGGCTTGACCCCAGAACAAGGCAGTTTAAGTTCAAATAGTAGTCAAGGTGATTTTATTAATTACTATTTGAACCAAATTACAGGAGATGTTAATTTAAATGGTGATAAAGGTTTGGCAAATGCGCTTCCTTTCTTTGATTTTTTACCTTCACCTGTACAAACAATTTTAACAACAGTCATTAATTTATTAGGAAAAGTAGACTTTGCGACCCCAACTACTTTATTAACTACGCTTTCTTTAGCAATTAATTCCTTGGGAATGGATAATAATCCGTTGGTTAATACGATTTTGGGTTATGAAAACGCTGCTCCCATTAAAACTTTGACTAGTCTGCTGGACAATCCTAAATTAAAAGATTTAGTTTTAAATATTAATAAAAATAGTTGGTTAGATGAAACGCGTGCGAACTATACTTTGTTTGATGCTCAAAAGATTGTAATCACAGGAGTAGCTTGAATTCTAGGAATTGGTAATGGAGATGGTGATAAGGCGAACGTACAAGCGTTTGGTGATCATTTAACTGACATTGATCAGTTTGATGCTTCAGCAGATTATTTTGCTACCTTAATTGGAAAGTTAACCCACAAAGAAGATATCATTGAAAATGAGAATTATGCTAATTACTTGTTCAGTGATCCTGAAACAAAAGAATTAAACCAAGACCACCTATTTAAGTTGATTAGTAATGGTTATATTATGTTGTCGTTATTTTCAACTTATCTTGGTGCTTTTAACGATTATAAAGTGGCTAATCCCACTGATCCAGACCACGTTTTTTCTACCAGTCAATCTAACTGGGAAGTGATTAGTCAGGTCCGAAGTCAGAAATTAGGAGAATTAAACCACCAAGGGTTACTAACTATTAATGTTCGTTCCTTAATTTCTAGTTTTGCTTATTATTTAGGTGATTTAGACAAAGAACAAGGACTTTATCGTTTACAAGCTTTATTGGCAATTTTTTTCTTGGATCGTAATTATGGTAATGGGTGAAAGAGTAATCTTAATAGTGGAACTACTAACTTGGTAATTGACTGGGATGATAGTTCGACTAGAATGATTGATCCTAAAGTTAATACCCCCTTGATGACTGTGGTTTCAAAATTAATCATGAATGTCATTGATGTTGATGCTTTGATTCCAGGATGAATCAGTGGGTTATTGAACCTAATTGGAGTTCCGATTACGAATGCTTTTATTCAAAGTGCAATGTATCAATTATTGTTAAGTTTTTCTACCCAAAAGAAAATTGAATTATCTAGTTATTGATCTTTTAATCCTGTTAAAAAGTTTGAAGGAGGAACTAAATTTTTAGCTACGGCATTAACAGGAAATGGTGACTGAATTAATACTTTTTTGGGTTGAGGAAGAGGTAGTGAAAACAACCCGCTTTATTTCTTATTTAACGAAGATATTCCGGGATGATTAGAACAACTTCCTGACTTAATGAGTAGTAAGGGTATGATTGGAGTTAGTGGTCAAGCAGATACGGTTCGTAAAGCAATTGCCCCAATCATTGCTAAAATGCGTGAATTGCAAGGAAATAATGGTCAATTTAACTTAAGGGTTTTCTTTGGTTTACCGTTGTATCAAGTTTTACAAGTAATTAAACTTGATTCATTTGATCAAGACGCTAACCGTTTTGCTCCTGGGTTTGCTTCAGAATATACTGACCAATCTTTGTCAAATTTAATGGATTCACTTGCAGAAGTTGCTAATGTTACCAAGATGGATAATAATGCAACTTTAAAGAATGGTGGAATTGATATTAACCAAATTCTTGGTCTTTTAGAAACAATGTGAGTTAAAGATGAACAAGGAAATGACACTAACATCATCACCCAATTCTTTACTATTTTAAAAACAACCACTGGAAAAGAACGTGTTAATAAAGTCAATGATTTGTTAGGAATTGTTGGTAATAACAAGTATGACACTTCTAAAATTTTAGGAAAATTATTAATCTTTTTAATTCCTGGAATTGATCAAAAACCTGCTAACACAGGAACGATTAAAACTAATGATGGAGAAATTCATTGGGTTAGTGGTGATTATCGTTTGGGTTCACCATTCTTGAATTCAACTAAAAATGTTTTCTTCAAGATTTGAAATGCTTTAAATGTTCCAACCAATTATGATGATGCCTTGCAAGCAGCTTGAGTAACTGATCAAAACAATCAAGCGTTCAAAGAAGAAGCTACTAGTTACCAATATTTGATTGACGGTGATGAAAGTTCTAGTTTAATCGGAATTAACCAAACAATAACTTACCAATGAACTGGAAGTGCAGGAACAGTTCATACAACCAGATACACTTTTAGTTTAACTAGAAAAGATGATCAAACTCCCTTTACACTGAACGTTCATCGTGAGGGTAAAGATATTGTAGTTAATCCAGGGTTGGTGAATGCAACTTATGATGATAGCACCAAAACTTTTACTGCTACTGCCCCAAGTGATGCTTATGCAGGTAAAGAAATTATGTTCTCTTTACCTGATTTAAGTCAGGCTGGTTTAACTGATGCCAACATTGTTGTTAGAGATAGTGCAGGTAATATTGTTGAAAAATCAAGTAATCGTTGAAATGAATGGGTTGCTGGGGATGGAACTAGTGTTGTTTTTCAAGTTAATGATTCTAGTTTAAATGGAGCAACTATTCAGATTACAAATCTTAAGGGTTATAACTCAGTTACTTTCAAGATTGTAATTAATTAATGACGATTAAGAAACTAAAAAGCATAGAATATTATTAAGGAGAGTGTCAATAATTATTGGCGCTTTTTTGGTGCAACAATTTTTAGATTTTTCCTTATTCTTTAATGGGAGCGAAATAATAATTGTGATTAATTAGAAAGTAGGTTCAAATAATGAAAAATAAACCTTTAGTAGCAATTACAGGAGCGAGTGCAGGGATTGGTAAAGAGCTGGCTTTTATCTTTGCTAGCAATGGTTATCCAGTGTTATTGATGGCCAGAAGAAAGGAGATTTTAGATGGTTATGATGAAATCAGAGAAAAAGTTACTGCAAAAGTGGATGTGACTAATTTTGATGAACTTCAAGAGGCAATAACTCTTGGTGAAGCAAAATATGGACCAATTGATTTGATGATTAATAATGCTGGAGTGATGCCATTAGGCGATTATGTGGCTCAACCACGAACAGAAAAGTACCAAACTCTTGATGTTAATATCAAAGGAGTAATTAACGGGATGGATGCGGTTTTGCCAACAATGATTAAAAACCATCACGGTACGATTATTAACATTTCTTCTGTAGCAGGAAGATACTCTTCTTTAAATCATTCGGTCTATAATGGTTCAAAAGCAGCGATTAATCTGTTGACAGAAGAGGTACGCAAAGAGAATGCAAAAAATAACATCCGCTTTACTTTGGTTGAACCAGGATTGGTCAAAACCGAACTATCCAAAACCACAACCATTAGCGAGGCTATGGAAATTTATCAAGACCAAATTGATAGTTTAAACGGAGGTTTGGATCCAAAAATGGTAGCAGCAATGATTTTAAAAATTTATGAATTACCTCAAGAAGTTAACATTAAAGAAGTGATGTTAACTTTAACTGCGCAAATGGTTTAGTCAACAATATAAATTAAAGTTTGGTTGGTGGGTTACTAACAAAAATAGACCATAAAGGTCTTTTTTGGTAGAATAGGAATAGTTTCATCAAGAAGATTTCAAAAAATAAGGAAAGGATGAGGATTATCAAACAAAACCAACCATCACTTCCTGCTTCTAGTACGGATAACTATGAATTAAAAATTAATTCTGAACATTGAGAACGTTTATTAAAAATTGAAGACGATATTAATCTTGATCGAAAAAATATTTTAAATAATTTCACCGCTTTAAAGGCGGTTGATAAACTGAAAAATCATCAAATTGCAGAGTTGAGATTTTTGCACCGACACAAGGTGATTGATAAAAAAGAGTATCTTTTTGAAAAAAAGTTTATTAACGATCAAGCACTTAGTGCAAAAAACGAGATTCTTGAAGAATTAAGTTACAATACTTCGTTTATTTTAGCGCGTTATAGGGAGTTAACTGAATTGCAAAAACACACAAGAATTCGGGAAATTAATAAAAGGTTGTCGAAAGCTCAACGGGAAACTAATCGAAAAATTAAGCTTGATAAAAAACGGGCTAAACGCGGATTGAAAGAAGTTATCACCACCTATAAACAAAATAATGTTAGTGATGAAAAAATTATTGCCTTAGAAAATGAGTATATTAATCAGGTAGTTAAAAAAAATATTCACCAGAAGAATAAACAAAAGAAAATTAATGAAGGTTTAGTTAAATCAACAAAATCAACTTCTTATCAAACTTTAGCAATTATTATTGCAATTGCTGTACCCACCTTATTATTGGTTAGTTTGTTAACAAATTTCTTAGTTTATATGCCGAAAATTAAAGGGGCTGTTATTGAAAGTGGTAAGAGTGCTTATCAATTTAATCATTTAACGACTCCAGGATTTATACTAGCGATGGTTTTAGTTTGTTTGACGTTGTTGGTTACTGCTTTTTTAATTTTTAATTCTACAAAGCGGATTGTAATTGATGCGAATCAAAAAACCACCAAATTAGCTTCAATTGGTTTTGTATCTTCATTTTTTGATATTTTAGGAATTGGTTCGTTTGCCACTAGTTTAGGAATGATTAAAGCGACTAAAACAATTACCAACGATAAATTGGTTCCAGGAACTTTGAACATCTCTTTTTGTGTACCAATTACCATGGAAGCTACTTTTTTGGTGGGGGCAATTAATGTTGATATTGTGACATTGGTGGTCTTGGTGATTTGTGCTGTGATTGGGAGTTATCTTGGTGCTAGTTTAATTAATAAATTTGATGGAAGAATTGTTAAAATTGTAATTAGCGCAGCACTATTTATCGCTGCAATTATCATGATTTTGACCACTCCTCAAGTTCATCTTTTAGGTGCTGCTCAAGGAGCAAGAGCGTTAACTTCTTGATGAAAATGATTGATTGGAATTTTAGGTTTCTTGTTGGTAGGAATTTTAATGAGTTTTGGTGTCGGTAGTTATGCCCCAAGTATTGTTATTTTAAGTTTACTTGGTATGGGAATGATTTATATTGCTCCAATCATGACCTGCTCTAGTGCGTTTTTAATGCCTGTAACTTCTTATAGATTTTACAAAGATAATAATTATTTACCAAAAACTAGTTTAATTATGATGCTTGGTGGAATTTTTGGCGCAACTACTGCTTTCTTGTTCTTTTATGTGGGAATTCAAGCAGGAGTAGGTTTGGATCGCAACGGAATTGTTTATCAATCATTGATTAAATGAATTACTGTTGTGGTAATGCTTTACACTTCCTTAACAATGTTTCTTGAATTATTATCTACTCCTCGCACCAAACAAATTAGTGGTCGAAAAAAACACCCTCGTCGAATTCCCTTATCAAAGATTGTAAACAAACAAGATTTAGATCAAGAAATTAAAAAGCAATATCAGGCAATGCTTTCTTATTATCACAATGATTTAGATACTAAGAAAATTGTTGAAGCAGAAAACATTCCGATTAATGAATGAATTAAAACTTCAAATGATAAAAAGACTCAAGATAAAGATAGTTCACCTTTCTCTGACTCACAAGAAAATAAGACTACTTCAACTGTGAATAAAAAAACTTAAGAAATGAATTAAAATAAAATAAGGGAAAGAATATGAAGAAAAAGAGCAATCAACAAATTCACCAACCTGATGAATTTGCCAAATCTAATTTGATATCTAATCATGAAGGGTACGAATCGTTAAAGTTTAAAAAACTCAAAGCAATTTTGTTGATTGCTGCTCTTTTATCTTCCTTAGCTACAGTATTAATCGGTTTATTGGTAGCCTACTTGGTCTACTATCCAAAAAGAAAAAATGAGGCCGGTGTTCTCAATGGTGCTTATCTAGTAAGTGATCATATTGGTTTATTTGTGGTAGCAATGGTTTTTTCAGCTACGATTGTTGCTTTCACTATTCTTATTGTTTTAACTTCAAAAAAACAGTTAATCATTGATGATACTACAAACCTTGCTAAACTTACCAGCATTGGTTTTATCGCATCGTTTACTGATGCTATTTTTGTAGGTTCATATGTTACTACGATGGGATTAAATAAAGCATTCAAAACCAAAATGGTTCCATCAAAAATGCCAGGAAACATGACCATTGGTTATGCTCCTGCCCAAATTTTAGAATCGACGATTTTTTCTGTTGTTTTTGATGTTGACATCGTTACTTTGGTAGTAATGATGGTTGCTTGCATTATTGGTGGTTTGGTTGGTTCTTGAGTTAGTAAGTATGTTAATAACCAAATTTTTCGCTTGTTTAGTGGAATCTCTCTTTTTATTTTCGGAATTATTATGATTTTGGTCCACCCAAATATTGCTGTCATTGCTCAAGTGGCTTATCCTACTGTCAAACTGGTTGGTTGACGTTTGGCAATTGGAATTATCGCTTATTTTATTTTAGGAATTTTTTCTGCTCTGGGACTAGGAATTTTTGCTCCAAGTTTAGCAATTCTTGCTTTATTGGGTTTAGAATTTGATGCTATCGCAGTGATTATGTCTGTAGGAGCAGCTGCAATGATGCCCCCAGCGGCAATTAAATTTATTAAGGATAAAAATTATGATCCCAAAACTGTCATTCTCTTTTTAACTGGAGGATTGTGAGGGTGTTTAATTTGTTTTCTGGTAATTTACTTAGGAATTCAAATTGGAGCTGGAATTGATTGAGATACTTTTAAAGATGTCTTAAAATGAATTGCAATCGTAGTAACTTTCTACTGTTCATTGATGATGCTTTTTGATTTTGTTAAGATTTATGGTCATCATGGTTGAAATGAAGAAGGTCCACCAAAATCAGAACAAAGAAACCAAAAATAATTATTCACCAAATTAACTTAATTAATTAGCAAAAACTTTGCTAAAACTCTTGCATTCAAAGTGGGTTTTACTTAAAATAGTAATTGTTGTTTATCGGAATATAGCTCAGCTGGTTAGAGCACTCCGCTGATAACGGAGAGGTCGTTGGTTCAAGTCCAATTATTCCGACCATTTAAGAAAATAATAAGCACCAAGAGAAATCCTGGTGTTTTTTCTTTGCTAGAAAAAAATCTTTGTAAAAGGTTGATAAAATAGTAAAATAGACAAAGATAATAAGGAGCAAGAGAATGGACTTTTCCCACCGCGCGATTGAAAAAAAGTGGCGTTTGTATTGAGAGCAAAATAAAACTTACCAAACAACCAACACCCATGATAAAAAATCCTACATTTTAGATATGTTTCCTTATCCAAGTGGTTCTGGTTTACACGTGGGTCACGTTAAGGGTTATACAGCAACTGATATTATCGCTCGTTATAAACGAATGAATGGTTATGATGTTTTACACCCTATTGGTTATGATGCGTTTGGTTTACCAGCTGAACAGTACGCGCTAAAAACAGGAAATGATCCCCGAGAATTTACTTTAAAAAACATTGCTGTGTTTCGTGAACAATTGCAAAAGTTAGGCTTTTCTTATGATTATGAAAAAGAGGTTAATACTTCTCATCCTAATTTTTATAAAACTACCCAATGGATTTTTGAGCAGTTATATCAACAAGGTTTGGCTGAATTGCGTTATGCTGATGTCAATTGGTGTCCAGAATTAGGAACAGTGTTAGCAAACGAAGAAGTGATTGTAGTTGATAATAAAATGGTTAGTGAAGTTGGTGGTTTTCCTGTTGTTAAAAAACCGATGCGTCAATGAGTTTTGTTGATTACTAAGTATGCTGATAAATTATTAACTGGACTAGATGCTCTGGATTGACCATCATCAGTGAAGGAATTGCAACGAAACTGAATTGGTAAATCAGAAGGGATGGAAATTAACTTTTTAACTACGTTTGGTGATGAATTAAAAGTTTTTACTACTCGTCCTGATACGATTTATGGAGTAACTTATCTTGTTTTAGCTCCAGAAAATCCGATAATTTCTAAGTTAACTGCAGTTGAACAAAAAGCGTCGGTTGAAGCGTATCAAGAGTTGACTCAACAAAAAACTGAGTTAGAACGAAAAGATGATTCTCGTCCCAAAACTGGTGTTTTTTTAGGAAGTTATGCCTTGCATCCTTTGACTGGTGAAAAACTTCCCATTTGAATTGCTGATTATGTTTTAAACGATTATGCTACAGGAGCTGTTATGGCAGTGCCAGCTCATGATACGCGTGATTGAGAATTTGCCCAAAAGTTTAATTTACCAATTAAGTTTGTTTTAGAAAGTAAAAGTCAAATTAAACCTTTTATAGGTGATGCCAAACATATCAATTCTGAAACCCTGAATGGTTTAACAACCACCAAAGCTTTGAGTGTAAGTAAAAAAATATTGAGCGAGCAGAAAATTGGGGTTGTTAAAACTAACTATAAACTACGTGATTGGTTGTTTTCTCGACAACGTTTTTATGGTGAACCCTTTCCGGTTCTATATAATGATCAAGATGAAATCATCTTGGTTGATCCTGCTCAATTACCAGTAACTTTGCCATCAGGAGAATATATTAAACCAAGTGGAACTGGCGAATCACCATTAGCAAACTTTCCTGACTGAGTTAATATTGAGCAAAACAATCAACATTACCGTCGTGAAACTAACACAATGCCCCAATGAGCTGGTTCAAGTTGGTATTTTTTAGCCTATATTTTAACTAATACTCCCAATGAATTAATTGATATTAATAGTCCTGAAGCCAGAGAACGTTTTAAAAAATGGTTACCTGTTGACCTTTATGTTGGAGGACAAGAGCATGCGGTGTTGCATTTGTTGTATGCACGTTTTTGAAATCAAGTTTTGTTTGACCAAAAAATTGTTCCTTATGCTGAACCTTTTCAAAAATTAGTAAATCAAGGCATGATTTTAGGACCAAACGGAGAAAAAATGTCCAAGTCAAAGGGAAATGTAATTAATCCTGATGAGATTATTGAAACTCATGGGGCCGATGCTTTGAGGTTATATGAAATGTTTATGGGACCAATTGATGCTTCCCTACCTTGGAGTTATGAAGGATTAGATGGGGCGATGAAATGATTAAACCGGGTATACCGGTTAGTATCAGGAAACCAGTTTAGTCATGAAAACAATCATCATTTAGATTTTGTTTACCATCAAGTGGTGAAAAATTACACGGAAATGATTACTGATTTAAAGTTTAATACTGCTATTTCACAATTGATGGTTTTGGTTAATGCTATGTATAAAGAAGAGTCTGTCACTATCTATCAACCCTATGTGGAAGGATTAATTTTGATGTTAAGTGTTATTACTCCTTATTTAGGAGAAGAGATGTGATTTTTACTTGGTCATGAACCAAGCGTAATTCTTCAACCTTGACCAGTTTATGATGCTGAAAAACTGGTATTAACTACCACAACAGTTGTTTTTCAAGTTAATGGAAAAGTTCGGGGAAAAGCAGTGGTTAAAAAAGGTTTGAGTCAACAAGAGTTGATTGCACTGGCGAAAAAAGATCCTCACGTTGAAGCTTATTTGAGTGGCAAAGAAATTGTCAAAGAAATTGTAGTTTTGGATAAAATCGTGAACTTTGTCATCGAATAGAACTCTGCATCTGGCTAAAATTCTTTTTATTGTTGCAAAATGAAAAAATAATGATTACAATAATTTCAAACGTTTAGAGAAATTAGAAAGGTCAAAAGATGCGAAAATTAACTCGACAATTAATCCTTCTAGTGGCTGTCTTTGTAGTTTATTTTGGTTATTCTGCTTGGATTGATAGTTTAGCTTTGTATAAATTGGCTGGAATTTATGTAACAACCAATGGAGGTCAACCTGTATTGGCTTCTGGAGATGTTCTCATTCAAGCAATCCTGACTTTACAAACAAAAATGGGTACTTTGGGAGTTGGTGCTACTTCAGTTAATGTTGGCGTGATGATTACTAATATCAACCGCTGGTTAATTGAGAATAAGAGTAGTGCTGATCTCTCTGCGCTTACTTTTACATCTGATGGAACCACTTATAACATTTCTGAGCTCCAGGTTACTGGAGTTATGGCTCAAGATTCCCTACTTTATGCAGTCCTAGCACCATTTAAATTAGTTTTGGTCGGAGGAGTCTTTGGTTTATTAGTACCATTAACCAAACAGGTATTTTTTGGTACGGTTGTTGGGGTCAAACAATACATCAACGCTCGTCGCAACAATGTTTTATTCAATTACCAAAAAACCATTGCTTATGTCTCAAGTTTGAATTCAAACCTTCAATTGGGAGATTATGAACAAATTAAAGCTTCTTATGCTGGATATACTGGTTTAGTTTTTAAGCCAAAATTCTTGGATGTGATGATGGATGATATTGCCAACTCTTTAATTCGTGAACAAGACATGAGTGTCTATGTTAAACCCTCAGAAGTGGTTTTAAAATCAGTGAAGCAAATGTATGAAAGAGAACGGAAGTTGGCAATTTCGATGCGTCCTGATGAAATGTTTTTTGACCTAAAACGTGGATATGAAGCAACTTCAATTGGTTCGAAGTACGTAATCGCTTACTACAAAACTTTAGATACTAATACTAATGGTAAAAATAAGCTAGGTTGAAAACTCTTTTCTTTAGAAATGTTTAAAGCAATTATTGCGATGATTGCAGCAATTATTCCAACAGTGATTGTTGCTGTGATTGTGTTACCAATTCTTGCCAAGAATGGGATTGGGGCTGGTAAAGCAACTCCTGGGATAATTTTTGGGAGCTTGATGCTCTTTACAATTATCTTTCACGCCATTTCTGTTTTTAGCAAAACTCAATATCATTTGAATTGAAAAACTTTAGTTTTACCATCACTTACTTATTACTTGCTTTTAGCTTTAGCTGCATTTAGTTTTGTTGTTGGTTTAAATGCGGTGATTAACCTAGGATCAATTGTTGCTCCTAATACTTCAACTACCAAGATGTGACCGTGATTTTCAGCTGTAGCTAACTTGGTATTGACGACTTCGCTAATGTTCTATGTTGTTGCAACGTTGATGGATGGTAATGTTTCTCCACTTGGTTTAACTAATAAACTCTTTGTTGATGGAGTGGTTCTGCCAATTATTGCTTGGGTTTTAGGAGTTTGCTTCAACCTTTATGGAAACTTTGCTAATAATGGTGCTCACGCAGGAACTTATAATGGAATTGCTTTTGGAATTACTCTTGGTTTTTGAATCTATCTTTCAATTTCTAGTGTATTGTTAAATAACATTGTAATCCCTTCTCATAAAAGACGGGTAGCATTGAAAGCAGAATTAGCTCACGAAGGTCAAGAAGCTCTGGATAAACGCGCTCAAGCTGATGGTGGTAAAACAAAAAAAGCTGATGAAAAAACCAAAGAAAAAAAAGACCAAGACGGAAAATAATCATTATGGTTAAGTTTAAAAAAAGTAGGATTAATCCTACTTTTTTTGTGGAAGATTTAATAACTCCCGTAAAGCTTTTTCCAATTTCACTTGCGTACTTTTTGCCTTTCTTGCACTTGTGGCAATAATATTGAAATAAATCTTTAGTTTCGGTTCGGTTCCTGATGGTCGTAGTGCAATTCAACTTCCATCTTGAAAATAAAACTTTAATAAGTTTTGGCCAGGCATATTATATAAACCTGGTAAGTAATCTTCGGTTTTTTCAATTTTACTATCTGCTAGTTGAACTAAACCTTTTGTCCGCAATTCTTGCATAATTGGATCAATCTTGGCAGTTTTTTCTTCTGGTTTGAAATTTAAGTTAATAGTGGTCGTGTCATAATAGCCATACTTTTTGTAAATATCATCTAAGACATCACTAAGAGTGCGAAAGTCAACCTTGGTCTTTCAAGCCAACTCTGCAATCATAACCGCCGCTTGAATGCCATCCTTATCTCTAGTGGAATCATCAAGGACATAACCAATTGACTCTTCATAAGCAAAGACAAAGTTTAATCCTCGTTCTGGTTCTTGGTTCATTTCATGCCCCATTCATTTAAACCCAGTTAGAGTTTTAATTACTTTAACTTGGTATTCATCTTCAGCAATTCGGTCACCTAAATCAGCGGTGACAAAGGATGAATACATGACTGGGTTTGAAGGTAGAGTGTGCTTTAATTTCATTTGACTAAGTTTTCAATTAATCAAAAGTGCCCCCACTTGGTTCCCAGTTAGAATTTCATAACCTTTTTTAGTTTTAATTCCTACTCCCAAGCGATCGGCATCGGGATCATTAATTAAAATAAGATCAGCATCATGTTGTTTTGCATAAGCTAAAGGATACTTTCAGACAGGCGAGAATTCAGGATTGGGATTACCAACATAAGTGAAGTTCTCATCTGGTTGGCTGTGTTCTTTAACTTCAATCACTTCATAACCTTGATGTTTTAATAATTTAGGTGTGTACAACCCCCCTGTTCCATTCACGCTGCTATAGATAATTTTCAGATTAACTTTGCTAAGACTGCGGGGGTAAAATTGTAAATTGTTAATCATCTTCTTATAGGCACGAATTACCTTATGAGGTACTTTACTGATTAATTTTTTTTGAGGTTGGAAATTTCAAATTAAAATATCATCAATTTTACTAATTTCTTGACTGATAATATCAGTATCTTGAGGCATCAATTGACATCCTGTTGAATCATAAATTTTATAACCATTATATTCAGCAGGGTTGTGTGAAGCAGTAATAACAATTCCTCCCAATGCCTTTAATTTTCTAGTGGCAAAAGAAACTACGGGAGTGGGTTGCATCTGGTTTTTTTTAAATAAATAAACTTTAATTCCTTCACTTGTTAAAACTTCAGCAGTCAACTGGGCAAACTTTGTAGAATTGTGACGCGAATCATGACCAACGACCACTCCTTGACTAAGTTGATTGGGATATTTTTCTTTTAACAATTGCGCATAACCACGGGTAACTTTTTTAATGGTATAAACATTGAATCTTCCTGGTCCTGCTCCCATGATTCCTCGGATTCCTGCTGTTCCAAATTCTAACTCTAAATTAAAGGCATTACTCAATTCTGTTGGGGTAGCTGATGAAAGAATTTCTCTCATCTCTTCATCAAGTTCGGGATTGTTTTTCCATTCTTGATAAAGCAATTTTTTTTTATCAAAGCCCATCTTTTCCTCCTTATTTAACCTATATAATCTAATTGTAATTGATATTTATATCAAAAAGACACAGGGAGGAAAAAATGACAGTACATATTGGTGCTAAAAAAGAAGAGGTAGCGAAAGTTGTCCTTTTAGCAGGTGATCCTTTACGAGCAAAAAAGATTGCCTTGACTTATCTTACTAATCCAAAATTGGTAAGTGAAGTCAGAAATATGCTCATGTACACAGGAACGTATCAAGGGATGCAGTTAACTATTGGTTCGCACGGGATGGGTGTGCCTAGCATGGGGATATATGCTTATGAGTTATTTAAATTTTATGATGTGGAAACAATTATTAGAATTGGAAGTGCTGGAAGTTATCAAGAAGATTTAAAAATCTTTGACGTTTTTAATATCAAAGAAACTCATGGTGATAATGATTTTCTTAAATCAATTGGAGGGTCTAACAAAAGAGTTGTGCACCCTTCTCCATATATTTATGATGTGTTAAATCAAACTGCAGCAACAATGGGAGTGAAGTTAAAAACTGGACTTGCTCATTGTTCTGATGTATTTTACAATCCTGAAGGGTTTGATGTTCTGGGAGTTGCAAAACAAAACAACTACAGTGTGGTTGAAATGGAATCTTATGCTTTGTTTGCCACGGCTTTAATTACTAAAAAACAGGCCGGGGCTTTATTAACAATTAGTGATAGTTTTGTTAGTCATGAAGAACTTAGTGCTAGTGAGAGGGAAAACAGTTTTAATCAAATGGTTGAGATTGCCTTGCAAAGCGCTTTACATCTAAAAAATTATCCTGTTGAAGGAGGGAAAAATAATGTCAAATAGAACGATTGAACAAGAATTTATGAAAACTAAATTCAAGAATTTTTTAGGAGCAAGAGATGTTTTTAAAGATTTAAAAGAATTACCCAAGAAGTTCCAGTGATTTTTGGTACTGGGAATTGTAATCGTCTTGGTTTTTAACTTTGTTTCGGTCACTGCTAAAAGTGGTGAATCACGATTTTTACCCTTACAACAATATGATAGAGTGTTGGTGGCTGGATCAGTATTTGGTCAAAATGAGAGTTCAGCAATTGCTGTTGCTGTCCTTTATTCGCTAAATGGATTGGCCGCTTTTACGGGGGTGTTGGCTGTAGCAATGATTGCTTATAATCGCGCTTCACAATACTTTTGAGGATTAATCAATGCTGTTTTCTTTGGTTTGTTTGCTTTGTCAGTTGGTTATGTTGGAGACTTTTTCATGAACATTATCTTAATTGTCGGCGCTTCAGTCGGTTGATATCTGTTTGAAATTGTTGGTTTGGGAAACAAAAAACAAAAAACTCATTCTTTAAATTGAAACTTAGCCTTTTATTTATTAATTGTGCTGATTACCTTCTTTGTAATCATGATGTGATATTGAGCGCTTTCTCCAGCTGCTACTGATTTATTTGGTAAAAGTAATAATCAATATGTTCATGGTGGTACTGGGGTTAATGGACAGACTTTACAAGTTTTAGATGGAATTTCAAGTGGGATGAATACAGTTGGGTACGTAATGCAGTTAACTAACATGAGTCAACAGTTCTACATCTGGTTTTTCTTAAACATTGTTAAAATTCTTAAATTTACTGGTTTAGCTGGTCGTGATACTTTGAATGTTAATATGTTAATTCAATTTGGAGTTTGATTTACAATTTCTTTAATCGGTTTATATAAACGTAATTTTGAGAGTTTGTTTGCTAAGTATTTTACTAAAAAGAAGTAAAAGCATAGTTCTTAATTTTAAACTTCGGGAAAAACGCTATAATTAGGGCGTAATCTTACGTATAAAAGCATTAATTTTAATAATTGATTAACAAGAAAGGAATTTTATATGATTAAAAAAATTGGAGTTTTAACATCAGGAGGTGACGCACCTGGGATGAATGCTGCTATTTCGGGAGTGATTCGTCAAGCTTCGGTTCATGGAGTTGAAACCTATGTTGTTTTTGATGGTTATAAAGGATTGGTTGAAAATAATTTTAAAAAAGTCACGCCTGAATTTGCTACTAGTATTTTAAATAAGGGAGGAACTGCGATTGGATCAGCACGTTTACCTGAATTTAAAGAAGAAAAAGTTCGCCAAGTTGCAGTTGAAAACTTGCATAAAGAAGGCATTGAAGCTCTGGTAGTTATCGGAGGTGATGGTAGTTACATGGGTGCTCAAAAATTGACTGAAATGGGAATTAATTGTGTTGGTTTACCAGGAACAATTGATAATGATATTGTTTCATCTGATTATACAATTGGGTTTGATACTGCTTTAAACACAGTAATCGAATCAATTGATAAGATTCGTGATACGATGGAATCTCATAACCGTGCTGCAGTGATAGAAATTATGGGTAATGGATGTGGTGATTTGCCCTTGTCTGCAGCAGTTGCTACTGGTGCTGATGTCTTTTCGATTCCAGAATCAAAATTATCTAAAGAAGAAATTTGTGCTCAAGTAAAGACTTTACACGATCAGGAAAAGCGTAGTGTTATTGTTTTGGTTAGTGAAAAAATGTATGACTTCAGTTCTGAACAATTAGCTAAGGATATTGAAGCTGCATCAGGATATGTAACTCGAGCAACTGTTCTTGGTCATGTCCAAAGAGGTGGGAAACCAAGTGCTGCTGACCGAATTTTGGGGGTTAATTGTGGCGTGTTTGCTGTTGAACAATTAGTAAGTGGACATGGAGGTTTGTTTGTTGGGTTAGAAGATAATAAGTTGGTTGCCCGGGATATTAATTCTACTTTAAACATGCCAAGAAAAGACAAAACTAAGGAAATTGCAAGGGTTCGTGAATTGAACCGCTTTTTCTAAGTTAATTATTTATGGGTATATTTATCTTTCTTTGATTTAAATATACAATTAGAGTTGGAAATGAAAAAAGGAGACAAAGATGACTAAATCTGAATTATCAAAAAGAGTAAAAAGAACAAAAATTGTTACTACTATTGGTCCTGCTACTCATAATACTGAAGACATTCAAAAACTTTATGAAAATGGAATGAATACTGTTCGTTTAAATTTTTCTCATGGTTCATATGATGAACATGGTGCAAGAATTGCTTCAACCAAAGAGATTCGCGAAAAATTGAATCAGCCGATTTCAATTATGCTTGATACAAAAGGACCAGAAATCCGGGTTGGTAAGTTTAAAGATGGAAAGCAAGAAGTGAGTGCTGGTCAAAAAATTACCATTTATACTGACCAAGATAGTTATTTAAATAAGGAATGTGGTCAAGGAGAAATGACTGTTGCTTATGACATGTCACAAGATCTTAAAGAAGGTGATGTTGTTTTAATTGATGATGGTAAGTTAGAAATGACTGTTGAAACAGTTAAACCAGGGGTTGTGGAATGTAAAGCTTTCAACCCTTATGTTGTTAAAACTAATAAGCGAGTAAACTTGCCTGGAGTTGATTTTTCGATGCCGTTCTTAGCTGAAAAAGATAGAGCGGATTTAAAGTATGGTTGTGAACAAAAAGTAGATTATGTGGCTGCTTCTTTTGTTAATAGTGCGGATAACATTAAAGAAATCCGTGATATTTTCAAAGAAAACAATCAGGAAGATATTCAAATTTTTGCCAAAATTGAATCACAAGTGGGAATCAATAATATCGATTCAATCATTGCTGCTGCTGATGGAATCATGGTTGCTCGTGGTGATTTAGGGTTAGAAATTCCTTATTATGACGTACCTTATTGAGAAAAAGTGATTATTAGAAAATGCCGTGAAGTGGGAAAACCAGTAATTGTGGCTACCCAAATGTTAGATAGCATGACAAATAACCCTGCCCCAACGCGTGCAGAAGTAACTGATGTTTATTGTGCTGTTGATTGAGGAGCTGATGCTACAATGCTTTCTGGAGAAACCGCTGCAGGAGACTATCCTTTCATTACTGTTAACACAATGGCAACCATTGATCGTCGTGCTGAAGTCGAATTTTATGATAAGACCTATTATAAAAAGTTAATTGAACATGCCCGTAATACCACTAAAGGTCCGCGTGCAGATATTGCTGCTAAGTTATCAGAAATGGCTCATGATGGAAAATATGAATATGCGATTACTCTTTCAAAAACAGGAGAATTGTTAAAAACTGTTTCTAAATTTCGTCCTAATGTAGCTATTCTAGGAGTTTCAACTTCAGAAAGGTTATGGACCGCTTTTGGTGCTTGATCATCAATTTTTATGAACAAGGTTGATGATTTAGACCAATTGAATGAAAAGGCATTATCATCAATTGCTAAAACTTGAGGAGCAAAACCAGGCAGCACGATTCTAGTTGTTCGAAACACTGATATTACCGAATTAGTTGTTGCTTAATTTAATAAATTAGAAATCATCACTTGTGGTGATTTTTTATTGTCTATTTCTTAATTTAATAAGTCAGTTTTCCTTAGTTAACAAGTACTGTTTTTTTGATTATAATAATACTGATTAAGTTAAATAATCTCGGGTTTATAAGCAAGTGTTGATTTGAATAATCACTTTTCTAGGGAGTAGAATTTAGTGAATTAATTTTTGAGATTTAGGTGAGTTTATTGGAGGAAAGATATGAAAATTACTTTATTAGATGAAAGTATTAGGGAGTTTGATAAACCTTTATCAGTAAAAGAAATTGCTGGTCAAATAGCTACTTCTTTGAAAAAAATTACTATTGGTGCCTTAATTAATAATCAACAAAAAGTTGCTAGTGATTTCATTGTTGAACAAGACTGCAAAATCGAGTTAATAACTACTAAAGATAGCAAAGAATCACTTCTTGATTTTTTTGTTTCCACTACTGCTGCAGCAATTACTGCTTATAGTTTGGTTCAAAATTTTCCAGATATTAAAATTGCTGAGGAATTTTATAATCAAGATGAATATGAATTCAGTACAACTTTTTTAGACAAAGAAACCATTAAACGTGATCGATTACCATTCATTCAAAATAAGCTTGATGAATTAACCAATCAAAGGTTAGTCATTCAAAATAAAAAAATTACTGTTTCAAGTGATTTGAATTTAAATACTTATCAACTTCATTTAGCAAATAAGGCAATTAGCGAAAGAGGTTATGCAATTTTAACTACAATTAATAAAGAAAACTTTATTTTTTCTGAACCAGTTTGTGTAGAGGAGAAATTAGTGAAAAAAATTAAGTTATTAGATCTTTCTGGTTCGTATTGACTAAACGATGCTAGTAATGTTATGCTACAAAGATTGCATGGATTGGCTGGAGTTTCTCTTGACCAATTGGAAAAGAAACAATTAATCCTTGAAGAACGTCGTTTATCAGACCACCGTTCGATTAATAAACAGTTAGAAATTTTTCATTTTGACCAATTGATTGGTCAAGGTTTACCAATCTGATTACCAAATGGAGTTGCTCTAAAAGAACAAATTAAAACTTACCTTAAAGAAAAAGAATGAGAATATGACTATGTGCCAATTGAAACTCCCGTCATCGGAACATTAGATCTTTATAGAATTAGTGGACATTTGAGTCATTATAATGAAGATATGTTTCAACCTTTTAAAGCGAGAAATGAAGAGTTTATTTTAAAACCGATGTCTTGTCCTCACCACATTGCTGTTTACCGCCAAAAACAACGTTCTTATCGTGAATTGCCTTTGCGTTATTCTGAACATGCCTTACAACATCGTTATGAATCTAGTGGTTCTTTAACGGGTTTAGAACGGGTTAGAGCAATGGAATTAACCGATTCTCACATTTTTGTTCGTCCCGATCAAATTGAGTCCGAATTTAAATCAATTTATAGGTTGATTGAGGAAGTTTTAAAAACTTTTAAGATTAAAATTGATTATTTAAGTTTTTCAGTTCGTGATCCAGAAGACAAGGAAAAATATTTCCAAGATGACCAAATGTGAAATAAAGCTGAAGCAGAGTTGGAAAAAGTTTTGAAAGACTTAAACTTGAATTATAAAAAAATGGTTGGTGAGGCAGCTTTTTATGGACCCAAATTGGATATCCAAGCTAAAACTGCACAAAGTCACGAAATTACGATTGCCACCATTCAATTAGACTTTTTGTTGCCACAAAAATTTGATTTAACTTATGTTGATGATAATGGTGGTTTGAGTCGCCCTATCATGATTCACCGTGGTTTGATTGGAACTTATGAGCGTTTCATTGCTACTTTATTAGAACAAACAAAAGGCAACCTACCACTTTGATTAGCGCCAATTCAAATCGAAATTATTCCTGTTGGTGACGAGGAAAGTGAAAAGTATGCTAAAAGAATTCAAAAGAATTTAAAAACTGATTATATTCGTACGCATTTAGATAATCGTGATGAAAGATTAAGTTATAAAATTCGCGATGCTCAAATTCATAAAATTCCTTATCAATTAGTTTTAGGAAAAAAAGAGATTTCAGATAATACTATCACTTATCGAAAATATAATAGTGAAGAGCAGATTACTGTTTCTTGTGACGAGTTTTATTTACTAATTAATCAAGAAATTAAAGAGAAAATGTAAGAAAAAAATCAGCAGTTGATGTTGATTTTTTTCTAGTCGAAGTGATTTTCTAATTCTTTAATGATATCACTGCTCGTAAAGTGTAAATATCGAGCTGTGGTTTCTATTTTTGAATGACCCATAATCATGCTTACAATCTTGATGTTTGCCCCCTTACGAATTAAATTAGTACAAAAAGATCTTCTGAAAGTATGAGGAGTTACTCAATTTGGTCAATAATCTTTAATTAGTTGATAAATCTGTTTCTTACTATATTTATTATATTTTTCAAAATTAATATTATTAATTGGTTTTAAAATTGGTATTTCTCGATATTTCATTCCTTTACCAAAGATAATTAAAGAATTTTTATTCTTATTGTACTTTAATTGTTTTAATTCAGAAATTCTTATACCGGTATAATAAAGAATTTTGAATAGATCTTTAACTTCTTGTTTTTTTACTGTTTCCACTATTGTCTCAAACATTTGATTATTGATTGTATTAAAGAAGACATTGCTTATTGAAGGTATTTTTATAGATTCAATTTCGTCTAAGAATTTACATTTACTATAACGTAAATAACTTAAAATAACATGCTTTTTAAATTGAACTGTTGCTGGTTTATATTTACTTACTTGTGATTTTAAATATTTTGATGTGTTGAATAAAGTGATCGTTTTTCCTCCTAAAAACTTAAAAAAATCGGTTAAAGCATATCTGTAACTATAGATTGTGTTCTTTGAATAATTTTGTTTTTCTAAATATCTGATAAATTTTTCCATGGCGCCTCATCGATAGAATAGGAAAATTTATGCATTTTTTCCCATCATCTTTTCTTAAAATAATTTTTTTAGCTTTTTAGGTAGAATATATTTCTAAAGAAATCTATAATGCATCTTATAGATTCAATTGATATTTTTTAGTGAGATATTTGGCCTACCATTTTTATCTAAAACGCTGATAATTCCAGCGTTTGGATGCCGATCCTGCTTAGTGGTTAATGTAGCACTCAAAATTGCGCAATTTTCTTTAAATTGACTTTTTTTGTTTTTATGTTTATAAATATCACGTTCTGTTTTACATTCGGAAAATAGTAGAGGATTGTTTTCATACATCTTTATTCTAGAACTTGTTCGACGAGGAATTGAATCGATAGCTTCGTGGTTATATTTCGAATTTTTATAGTTTGTTTTCAAAATTTTATTTAAATCTTTTTTAGGAAAATAAGTTAATCGGTCGTATTCTTCTTTTAGTGCTTTGGCTTCGGAAATAATTTTTTCTCTTAATTCGAGATTGCTTTTTTCTCGTTCTTTAAAGGTGTCAATAAAGTTAATTTTTGAACCTTCATAAACACTTAAAGCGATTACACGCTTTCTTTTTTGAGGAATTCCAAAATCTTCACTAGATAAAATATAAGTTTGTGTGCAATAGTTTAATTTTTTTAGTTCTTCTAATCATTTTTTATAGTTTTCAATATGTTCTGGGGAAAGAATATTTGTCACGTTTTCTAAGATTAAAAATTTGGGTTTAATATCTAAGGCATTTAATTCAATTAAGATTCTTTCAACTTCTCAAAGTAAACTTGATCTTGAACCCGATCCTTTGGTCATTCCTTGACTCGGATGGTGCAAAGAACTAGCGGATGACAAATCTTGACATGGAAAAGAATAAGTTATTACATCAATATTTTCAGCGATGCCAATTAAATTTCTTCCTGTTATTTTGGTGATGTTACCTAGATTATTATTAGACACGTAACTTTCATATAAAAGCGAGACAAATCTATCACCTTTTTTAACTATTTTTTGAATATCAATTGATTCTTTGGAATCTAATGAATGAATAAAATTCGATAAATAATCAATTTTCTCTTCTAATGATTTCTTGGACTTGTCTTTTTTATTTTTCATTGCATTGTATGAAATATTAGCAAAGCAATCTCATTCACTTGTTGCCACTATTTCAAAATCAAAATTTTCAATTAATTCAGAGAGCGTTTCAAGTGCTTTTCTTTGTGAACCAATTCCAGCAAATGCCTCAAAAACTTTAAATTTCATAATAAAATTATTGACTGATTTCTTTTGGAGAACAATCATTCCCTTTCTACGAAAAACTTTTATTTTGTTTACTGGATAAATTAATTAGGTTAAAAAAGAATTATTTTTCGAATTGTAATGATATGAAATGAAGGTAGAAATTTTTGAAATTTATCTGTAAAATGATAATTAGTTTTTTAGTAATCTATAAGATGCATTATAGATTTCTTACTCCTAGGGAATGTTATTTATTGATGGGTTTTTCAGAAAAAGATTATGAATGCATTAAAAGTACTGATTTAGTCTCTAAGCCCGTTATGTATCGTCAGGCGGGCAATTCAATTGTGGTTAATGTTTTGGTCGCTGTTTTTAATTACATTTATGTGTTAACACAAAAAAACCAGCTTTAAAAAGCTGGTGTTGTTTTTAAGATTGGAAAATCAACAAATTCTTTAACACTATCAAGTTGAAATTTTTGAAGACTTTTCCTTAAGTGAGGATTAGGTGTAAGTTTGAATGATATATTTTCTTTCTCTTGATTAAGTTTGAAATTTGAAATGATGAATTCATTCACATCAATTCTACTTATTTTACTTATTTCTCGAGTGAGTTGTGCTTCGTTAAGAGCAGATATCGGATTTTTATAATTTTCAAAAGGTTGTGCAATTGAACCTTGGTAAAAATCTAGTTGAAAAACTTTTTCTCAATTCAATGACGGATCTGAAATATTTTCATTTTTTAATCGCAATAATTGATTGTTTAAAATAACTCTAGTTGTGGGTCAATCACGTTCAAAATAATAACTAAGACCATTTGTTTCGGCAAAATCTTTTATTAACATGGAACAATAGTTAATTTTTTCTTCTGTAGACCAAGTGCTAATTTGTCAGCGTGAGAAAATTTTAGGTTGATTAATGAAGGGGTAATCCATTTCCTGTTTGAGAGAAAGTTCACGTTTAAAGACTGCGTTAACAACTCCTTTAAATTTCGAATTTTTTCCATTATTAGCGTTTAATTCTACAGTTAGTCAGTCTTTATCATATGAGAGTAAATTTACTGCAATCCCTTTTAAATCCGGATAATGATAAAACATTAATTTTTCAAAAGCATTGCCAATTACTTCTTTGAAGTTGGATTCGTTGGCTTTCTTATATATTTGTCAATCAATTGGAAATAAGATAACCGCTCCATTAGTTTGTAATGTATTCTTGAAATAAGTTTTTAATTCTATTCGATTATCCTTTTTTACTATTTGATTAGAAGTAAAACTAACTATATTTGTGAGTGAAGTGGTCATAATTGTTACAATTAGCAAGTTTTGTAAAAGTTTTCTAAACATGTTTGAATTCCTTTCTTTTATAAGAATCGGTGAGTTTTAAAAATTTGTTTCAATAAAAAATAAAAAAGTTTAAGGAAATATTTATATTATTGTAAAATCAAGATAATAAAAAGAGGAGGTTTATAATCTTGGCTAAAGTATTAAAAGGGATTGGAGCAAGTCGCGGCATTGCTTTAGGAAAAGTTTTACTTTTAAAAGAAGAACAATTGGTTATTCCTAACGATAAAATCAAAGATGTTGAAGGAGAGGTTCAAAAATTTAAACAAGGCGTTCAAGCCAGTTTGAAAGATTTAGAAAACTTAGTAGAAATCACTACTACCAAATTAGGTGCTGAAAAAGCAGCAATTTTTGGTGCACATGAAGAAATTGTTCAAGATCCTGCAATTGCTCAGGATGTTGAAGAATTAATTAAAAATGAACAAAAAAATGCTATACAAGCTGTAAAACAGGTTTTTGATAAGTATCATCAATTGTTCTTGAAGATGGATGATCCCTACTTTAAAGAACGAGCAAGTGATGTGAACGATGTTGCTAATCGTTTAATTAAACACCTCTTAGGAGTTAATATTGTTGATCTTTCTACAATTAATGAGGAAGTCATCATTGTCAGTGATGACTTGACCCCTTCTCAAACTGCTCAATTGGATAAAAAGTTTGTTAAAGGTTTTGTTACTAACATTGGAGGAAGAACTTCGCATGCAGCAATTATGGCGCGTAGTTTGGAACTTCCGGCTGTTTTGGGTTTAAAAAATATCACCGAAATTGTTACTGATGGAGCGATGATTAGTGCTAATGGAACCACTGGAGAGGTGATGATTGAATTAGATACTGATGATATTGCTGTTATCAAAAAAAACCAAGTTGAGTTTGAAAAAAACGAAGCTTTATTAAAAACTTATGTTAACCAACCAACCATCACTCGTGATCAACATAAAGTATTGGTGGAAGCGAATATTGGTAAGCCAGCTGATTGTGAGGCAGTTTTAAAAAACGGTGGAGAAGGTATTGGTTTATTCCGTTCTGAATTCTTGTATATGGAAAATGATCACTTTCCTACTGAAGAAGAACAATTTCAAGCTTACAAGGAAGTTATCGACCAAATGCATGGAAATTTAGTGATAATTCGTACCCTGGATATTGGTGGTGATAAAAGACTATCTTATTATCAATTTCCTTCAGAGATGAATCCCTTTTTAGGTTATCGGGCAATTCGTTTTTGTTTAGATCATCCAGATATTTTTAAAACTCAATTGCGTGCATTATTACGGGCTTCAGCTTTTGGGTCGTTAGGAATTATGTTTCCAATGATTGCTACAATTGAAGAGTTTAACCAAGCCAAGGCTTTGGTTGAAGAATGTAAGGCAGAATTAATTGCAGCAAATATCAAGTTTGATCAACAAGTGCAAGTAGGAATGATGGTTGAAATTCCAGCCGCAGCAGTGAATGCAAAAAACTTTGCTAAAGTGGCGGATTTCTTTTCGATTGGTACTAATGACTTGATTCAATATTCAATGGCTGCTGATCGAATGAATCAATCGGTTGCCTATTTATATCAACCACTAAATCCTTCGCTTTTAAATTTGATTAAAATGACTATTGATGGTGCTCATACAGAAAATAAATGAGTAGGGATGTGTGGAGAAATGGCTGGTGATCAATTGGCGATTCCTTTATTACTAGGAATGGGATTGGATGCATTTTCAATGAGTGCTACTTCAATTTTAAAAACACGTTCAATTATTAATAATCTAGATTATCAAACTGCTCAAACTTTGTCCAATCAAGCATTAATGCTTTCTACAAGTAAAGAAATTGAAAGTTTGGTTCAAGCCTTTCTAAAGAAAAATAATCTTTAAGAAAGTTTTGCAATTTAAATTGAGATTAGTTATAATCTTAGAGTTAGAAAAGAAGCACAAAGCTCACCGCCAGTGAATAAACAAAACGGTTAAATACTTAAGATTGAAAATGTATTTAAAGATGTGCTGATTGTTTTTTAACGGCACATTTTTTATTTCAGGAGGAATTGATGAATCAAAATAGATCGCAACAAAAAAGACAACCAGAGGATGCTATTAACCATGATATTCGGGCAAAAGAAATTTTAATTATTACTGAAGATGGTCGAAGAATTGGACCAATTTCAAAAAAAGCAGCTATTGAAATGGCAGAAAGTGCTAACCTTGATTTATTGCAAGTTGGCCAACAAGAAAGTGTTGCTATTGCCAAAATTGTCGACTATGGAAAATATAAGTATGAGCAACAAAAAAGGGCAAAAGAGGTTAAAAAGCATCAAGTTGAAACTCAAAATAAAGAAATACGTTTGACAGTGAAAATTGGTGAACACGATTTGGATACAAAAGCTCGTAAAGCTCGTGAGTTTATTCAAAATGGTGATCGAGTGAAGGTTTCTTTGAAGTTCAAGGGAAGAGAAATTGTTTATTTGAATCAAGGTCAAGACACTTTAATGCGATTTTATGAGAAATTAGCTGATATTGCTCAAATTGAGAAAGAACCAAAATTAAATACTAGGTTTTTAGATATGTACATTGTGCCTAAAAAGAAAAATTAGTCAAAAATAGGGAAGGGAAATAAATTATGCCAAAAATGAAAACCAAAAAAGCATTAGCAAAAAGAGTTAACAAAAATGCTAGTGGAAAACTAAAAAGAGCCCATGCTTATCGTTCTCACCGTGCTACTGGGAAGACTACTAAGCAAAAAAGACATTTAAAGAAAGCAACTTACATTAAAAAAGTAGATGCTAAACGTTTAGAAAGTTTGTTGCAAGATTAAAACTTGTAGGATAGAAAGAGGTATAAAAAAATGGCTAGAGTAAAATATGGTAAAACTACCAGAGCAAGAAGAAAACGTTGAATTAAGCGTGCAAAGGGATATTACGGAACTAAAAGCACAAACTTTAAAAAGGCTCGTGAACAAGTGATTCGTTCAATGGCATATGCTTTTGTTGGTCGTAAGCAAAAGAAGCGTGACTTTAGAAAATTATGAATTATGCGAATTAATGCTGCTGTTCGTCCTTATGGGTTAAATTATTCACAATTTATGAACGGAATAAAATTAACTGGTTTAGATTTAAACCGCAAAATGCTTTCTGAATTAGCAATTAATCAACCCCAAGAATTTGCCAAGGTAGTTGAAGCAGTAAAAAAAACTTTAAGTAAATAATCATTAACAAAGCTAGGTTTTACCTAGTTTCTTTTATATTAATTATTTTAAGAACGAAAGAGGGGAGAAGAAAATGGCTTATTTAAATGAACAAACTAATGAAATTATTTTTAATAAAACCGATCTGATTAATGCTTGAGCAAATGCACCTAAGATTAGTGATGCTAATCCTGATGAGTTTCGAGTATGTATGTACTGCCAATTTCCGATGAAGAAAAAGCATTATGTTGCTAACCATCGCTTGAAACATCCTACCGATGCTTGAGCAATTGATTTAATTAATTTAAAGAAACCAAAATTGGTTGGGAAAAATCTTTTCGCTATTCATGCTGGGTGTTTTGGTTTACGTCGACAAGAAAATCAAACTCGGAGATTGAAACGCTATAATCGCACAAAATGATTGATGCCCAAGAATGAGTAATTACTTCTTTTAGAGCAGAGAAATTTCTTTGATTTTAGTACAATATAAAAAGTTAGACAAAAAGCTCTAACAAGTAGAAAGGAGGAGAAGATATGTCGTGAGGATTTCAAGACGTGGGCAGTACCACATCTTATATTGGGTGAATCTTTCTTTCAGAAATGTTAGGAAGTATGCTTTTAGTCATGCTGGGAAACGGAGTCGTTGCTGCTGTTAATTTAAAAACAAGTAAAGCAAGGGGTGCTGGTTGGTCAGCAATTGCAATTGGTTGAGGATTAGCGGTTTTTGTAGGAGCGATTACTTCTCAATATTCAGGAGCCCATTTAAACTTTGCGGTTACCTTAAGTGTATTAATTCAATCAGCTAGTAATAATGCTGGTAATAATCCTTTTGCAAATGGTCACCAATGGTTGATTGTGATTTATTTGGTAGCTCAATTTACAGGGATGATTATTGGTCAATTATTGTTAGATTTAGTTTATTGGTTACAGATTGAAAAATCTGATGCTGGTGAAGTTTTAGGTTTTCATTGTACGGCTCCAGCTCAAAAAGAACGTAGCAAAAAAACCTATGCTTTTAATACATTTGCCGAATTTATGGCAACTTTTGTATTAGTGCTTGGTCTTGGTGCCGCTAGTTTGTATACTGGTACTGGTCATAACTTTGGAAGTTTTAATCTTCCTGCATCAAGTTTAATTGGTGTAGGAATTGCGATGGCAGTAGTTGCGGGAGTTGGTTATGGCTTAGGTGGTCCTACTGGGTTTGCCATTAACCCTACTCGTGATTTGGCTCCAAGAATCGTTCACCATTTTCTTCCTTTGCCTAATAAGGGTTCATCTGATTGGGCATATAGCTGAGTTCCAGTAGTTGGTCCAGTTTTAGGTGGAATTGTTGGTGGCGCACTTATTTTAGCAATGATGCATTAATACTCCACAATAGTCTAAGAAAAAAGTTAGGAATATTCCTAACTTTTTTGTTTTTATTTACGCTTATAATTTAATCCCATTGTATTTTGAACTTTCTGCAGTTTTTTATAGGCAATTTTTTGAGCTTTTAATGCACCTTCTTTTAATCATTGATCCAAATCATCACCACTTTTTAAAAGTTGGTAACGTTCCTGAATTGGGGATAATTCCTTAATTAGAACATCACTAACTGCAGTTTTAAATTCTTGGTAGTTTTTATTTAAGAATTGCTGTTCGATTTCGGGATGAGTCAAACCAGTAATAGCAGAATAAATTGTCATTAAATTAGAAATTCCTGGTTTAGTTTTCAGATTGTAATAGACCTTATCCTCACTATCAGTTAAAGCGCTGTTGATTTTCTTCCGAATAAGATCAGGTTGATCAAGAATTCGAATGAAGGCTTTTTCATTAGTGCTTGATTTCGACATTTTCTTTGTTGGATCTTGTAAATCCATAATTTTAGGAGTTTTAGTTGGTATCAAGGCTTCTGGTAAAACAAAGAGATCTTGTTGATAAGTTTTATTCATTCGTTCGGCTAAAGTTCTAGTTAATTCCACGTGTTGTACTTGATCGATTCCTACTGGAACATAATTAGCATCATATAAAAGAATGTCAGCGGCCATTAGGGTTGGATAGGTCAATAAACCACTAGGGATATAACTGGTTTTGTTCCCTGCTTTTAAAGATTTATCTTTATATTGAGTCATTCTTTCTAATTCACCCATGTTAGTTTGAGTGTTTAAAATTCATCCCAACTGCGCGTGCTCTAAAACATCAGATTGAATAAAGACTGTGGTTAGTTGTGGGTCGATTCCACAAGCAATATAAAGAGTTGCCATCGTTTTAATATTTTCTTTTAACTTGGTTTTGTCTTGAGGAGTGGTGATTGCGTGGAGGTTGGCAATAAAAAGAAATAAATCATAGTCTTGTTGGTAACTAACAATTTGTTTAATCACGCCAAAATAGTTACCAATTGTCATGTTTCCACTAGAAGCTATTGCAGTTACCATGCGCTTTTTTTCGCTCATTTTCGAACCTCATCTCTGGATTGATAATATTTTTATTGTACCTTTATTTAAAACTAAACAACATAAAAGCTAAAAAACATTATAATGAGAGTAATATTTTCTTTTAAGGAGCAATGTGTGTGAAGTATAGTATTGTCAAAAATGATTATCCTGAAAGTTTAGATTTAGCTAATCAATTAACTGAGCAACTAACATCAGATCAAGCGTGAGTGGTTGATGATGAAAATCCTGATTATGTTTTTGTAATTGGTGGTGATGGTACTTTTTTAAAAGCAGTTAAGCAGTTTAATCATTTATTAGCACAAATTAAATTCTATCCGATTAAAAAAGGCGGTATTGGTTTTTATACTAATCGTAACCTTTTTGATCCTAAGGAATTGAAAACTAACCTTAATTTAAATGAATGTCAAATTAATAAATATCCCCTTTTGGAGGTAAAAATTGATGAGAAAACGTTTTTTGTCATTAACGAACTGAAAGTTTTAAATGATGTGGTGCCTCAGCAATTTAGTATTTTTGTCAATGATGAAAAATTAGAAAATTTCAAGGGGACAGGAGTGGTTTTTGCTACTCCGAGTGGATCGACAGGATATTTAAAGTCAATCAATGGAGCCATTATCTATCCAACCAGTCAAGAATTATTTGAGATGCAAGAAGTGGCTCCAGTTTCTACGGTGTTGTTTCATACAATCAATGCTCCAATTATCTTCTGTCATGAAGAAACTATTAGATTAACTCAGATTAACTCACTTAAAGTAAATGATGCTTTAACCGTAGTTGGCGATGCTAGAATTATTGCTACAACTTTTGCTACCATTGAGGTTAAAATTAGTGCGATTAAGTTAAAAATTATTACCACCAATAAAATTAATCACGCCGCTTTACTAAAAGATATCTTTGTTGGTAACTAAACCCTTTTCTTGTTAAATTTAACTTATTATTTTATAGTAAAGATCCATCTACTTTTAAACCGTCTATTTTGGTTGCTAAACGTTAACAAAACCAGTAAAATATAGTTAATTAATTCCTTTTAAAAATCATTATATACTCTTTGCTAAGAATGAATAATTTGTTTTTTTATGAGGAAAATAGTGTTTTTAACAGTAAAAATAAGAGGAAAAAGATTGGAGTTAAAAAATGGCTGAAATAAAGTTTATGGCCTTAGGGGGTCAAGATGAACGGGGGAAAAACCTTTTTGTCGTTCAAGTTGACGAGGATTTGTTTGTCTTTGATTGTGGGATTAAGTACCCTGAAAAAGGAATTCTAGGTGTTGATGTTGTAATTCCAAACTTTGATTTTTTAATTAACAATGCCCAACATGTTAAAGGAATTTTCTTATCCAATTCTGCTTCTTATAATGCTGGAGCAGTACAATTTTTATTAAAAGATTTAGATGTTCCTATTTATTGTAATGAAATCACCCAAACAATTCTAAGAATTAAATTAGAACGTTCTGTGTTAAAAAACAAAACCGCTAATTTTAAAATTATTGATGATAAGCAAATTATTGATTTTGGTAAAAACAAACTTGAAACCTTTCGTTTAACTGCTTCTTCACCAAAATCTCTTGGGTTTGCACTGCACACTAGTGAAGGGGTAATTGTTTATGCTGGAGATTACATCATTGATGGGCAAGAGACTTCTTACTTTTCAACTGATTTTAATCACTTAAACAAAATTGCTGATCAAAAAGTTTTAGCTTTAATTGCTGATACTGAGTTTGCTTCAAGAATGTCTTACACAGTGCCAAATCATAAGATTGAGCGTTATATTGCCAGTTCGTTTAAAGAAAAGAAAATCCGGATTGCTATTGGTATTTTTGAAGAAGATATTTTTAAACTTGGTGAAATTGTCAGTCAAGCCAAGCTAAATAACCGAAAAATTGCTATTTATGGTCGAACAATGGCAACAATTTTACAAAATGATATGATTCATGATGATTTTAAAATCACTAATGATGACTTAATGAGTGTTGAAGATTATATGAATTCTGATGATGGTGTTTTAATCATTTCAGGAACTGGTGATGTTCTTTATTCAAAGTTAGCTAAAATTGCGATGGGCAATGATAGTGTAATTGAACTTAGTGAGAAAGATTTAGTCATTCTAGCCACTCCTCCAGCAGCAGGAGTCGAAAAGCGTCACGCTGAAATTTTAGATGAATTAGCAAGAACTGATGCAAAATTAATTGCGTTGAGTGATAAGAATATTTGATCAATGCATGCTAGTTATGAAGATGTGAAGATGTTAAATAACTTGTTTCATCCAAAATACTTTATTCCTGTTAAAGGATTATACAAAGAGTTTTTAAAAGGCGAAGCAGCAGCAGTTGAGGCTGGGATTAAGCCTGAAAATGTGGGAATTATTGACAATGGTCAAGTTTTAAAAATTAGTAGTAAACATTTAGCAATTATGGATAAAACAATTCCTTGTGGCGATAGTTATGTTGATGGATCAGGAATTGGTGATATTGGTAATGTCGTTTTAAATGAACGAAAATTACTTGCTGGGGATGGTGTAGTGATTATTGGGGCCACAATTGATAGCAAGAGCAAAGCTTCGGTTTCTTTAGTTGATATTCAGATGCGCGGAGTGCTTTATATTAGTGAAGATAATCCAGTTACAAAAATCATGCAAAAAGAAGTTAATCAAATTCTTGATCAATCAACAGAGTTGTTTAGAAAGAATCCTAATAAATATAGTTTAGATGATGTTAAACGTGAGATTGTTAATAAAGTAAAGGCGTTGGTTAAACAAGAATCTGGGAAAAATCCGATGATTTTGTGTATTGTTAATGAAATTAATGGTAATTTCAACTTGAAAGCAGTCTTGGCACGTTCACAGAAGTCTCGAAATTATGTCCATAAAGCAACAATTCCACCAGGAAAAGATGCTAAAAAGCACCAAATTAAATCAGGAAAGAATCGTCATCAATCTTCTAAAAATAATCCTAAAACAAAAATTGAGTCAAAAAATAAGTAAAATATTGGTTTTCAACCAATATTTTTTTTCTTAAAATTTATCGTTAAATAATAAAATTGTCTTATAATAAAACTAAAAAAGTAAGGATGGTTAAATATTAAAAAAATATTGAGTATTTTAGCTACTTTAGGAATGGATTCAACTGCTATTGGTATCATAATCGCTTGTGGAAAATTAAGTCAAGATGAAGTTGGTCATCAACCTCCTAAAGTGCCTTTAACTTCTTCAAGAATCAAAATTATCAAAAAGGAAGCTTTCGACCTAAGTAATTATATCGATCTTGATCCTGGTTATAAACGAGTTAGTATTCTACCTCTCGATCCCCACCAATTTGTTTATTCGCTTGTTCATGATCAAAAAAATAATGCCACCGCCCAGTACTGAACCGATCCAAAAACTGGTGCAGAGTATTCTTTAATTAATGGACAATGAGGTTTTTCTACTATTAGTGCTACAACTAGTTTTTCTATCACCTTAATGGTTTCTGTAACGGGATATGAAAGTAGTTATTTAACGATTAATTATCTCGCTCATCCTGATGAAGAGGTGTTGGTCAACGTTGAGTTACGAGATTATGTGATTCCTCAAACAATGATTGACCAATGATATGCTGACCTTGGTTCTGATACTGATACTTTACTTGTTCATGCCTGAGCAAAAATTGGTGACCAGACTGTTGTTTTTGGTCCTAATTATGGAGCTGAACCAGGAACTGATTTAATTGCCACTTGGTTTCAAGAAGACGAACAATTACGTTTTAGTCTTGATCAAATTGAAAATGTTACTATTCATTTTGAAGTTTTAGATCAAAAACCTGGTCAAAAAAGACAGAAAATTATAACTTTTACCCAGGTGGTTTCAAATTTAGATATTGCCACAATTGAATAATTTTTCTTCTGTTTTTTATCTTTGAAGGTCCTCTGATTACTTGGGGAAGCAATGGAGCAGAAACCGATCTTTGAACCAATAGTAAAATTGGTGTTAGTCTTAGCAAAACTGCCATCTCATTCATAATTAAATTAATAGTTAAAGCTCCTGATTATATCCCTGGAATCCTCACTATTTCTTATCAACCTACAAAATTAAATATCAAAAAACTAGGATTTATCCTAGTTTTTTTAGGGTTGAAAAACCACATTGGTCACAATTACAGTAATACTTAAAAGCACAATTGCCAGGAAAATAATTTTTAAAACCAATAATTGCTTGGCTTCGACAAACGAAAGTATGCGTTGATATCTTCTTCGTTTATCATGAAAATACTTTTCTGCATTACGATTTTTGTTATAGTTAATTACCATAAATAAAAGGATTAATAAAAAAACAAAACCTAAACTAGCCCACCCTGCAGCTTGATAGTCAGGAGCTTTGTTACTATTTTTAGTTAAATACCCAATTAAAAAACTAATCCCAGTAAAAAAAAACGCTACACCAAAACTAATTAAATAGTGTCATCATTGCATTTTTTTTGCTTGATTATAGGTTACAAGTCGGTGATAAGCTTCGTTTTCTTCATAAGTTTGTTGAATAATTTCATCAACTTCTTGATTGAAATAATCATTTTTTGCTTGATCGAGATTTTTTAACTGTTGTTGTCACTTCTCAGGATGTTGACCTTTTTTTTTACTCATCAATTTTTAGTTACCCTTTTTCTAATTATAATTTGGTTTTAATGTGATTACAAACAAAGTTGAAGGGAGAAAAAAGGAGTTGATTTTTATTTATTTTGTATAATAATTTTTTAAAAGAAATGGGAGATTAAACTTGTGTTAAAAAAACTACTTATCATGATTTTAAGTTTAATCGTGCTTATCACCATTCCGATTAACGTGCTTGCTTGTGGGCCTGTTACTACCCAAAAATTATTAAATCGCAAGGTTGACACCAATATCTTTAAAACCTATTATTCTGCTTCTCCTACTACGTGAAATCCAGTAGCTACAATGCAAACTAATGATATTCTTTTACTTGCCAACCTTCACGACACTTTATTAGAAAACAATCGGGATGGTGATTTAATTCCTGATTTGTTAACTGATATAGGAAGTTTAAGTGATGATAGTACCACTTATTCTTTTACCTTTCGTGATGATGCGGCATTCTTTGACGAGTTAGGAACAAAAGTTAAGGCTATTGATGGTAAAGATTTTTTAAATACGGCAATGTATGTATTGAACCCAATGAATGTTTCTCAAGTGATAAGTACGTGAACCTCTGTGGTTCTTAATGCTCAAACAGTGAGTGATATTTATCAACTTGACCACGAACAAAACCAAAATAAAAGTGCTTATGATGTAAGTAATAATCCGCAAGCTTTAATGTTGTTGGAGGAAGCGATTATTATTGATGAAGATAATCCTAAAACTGTTAGTTTAAAATTAGCGCAACCAACCCCCTACTTTCGCTCTTATTTAACTTCGTTTGCTTTTTCGCCCACGCCAACCAAAGCATTATTTGCAAGTTATAATTATGGAATTAAAGCTAAAGAAGTTTGAACGACTGGACCTTATTTAATTAAAAGTTATCAAACATCTTATTTATTGAAACTGGTGAAAAATCCTGCTTATTTTGCTGTTAATCAAGTTTTTATTAATCAAATATGATTTCAGTTCTTAGCAAACCTTGATATTGCTCGTCCGCGTTTATTGTTTGAAACTGGTGATTATAGTGAAGTGTGGTTACAACCAAGTGATCATTATGGGTGAAAGAAGTATGTGGGAACAGATTTTAATCATCCTAAATTTAGTGGTTTGACCAACATCTTAAACCCAACTTTAGGAACTAGATACTTGTCGTTTAACTTTTTTAACACCGAAACCGCGCTTGATAACGAGAAATATCAAGGAAGAAATAACATTAAATACCAACAAGGAGTGGAATCGAATTTTGCTTTGAGTTTGGATTCGGTACGGACTTTAATTGCTTTTGCGATGAACCGTAGTCTTTTTGTTCGTTATTTTTCAGAACCTTTTGATAATGGATTACCTTATTCAAAATTTTTAAGAAACACTTTTAATCCCGGGGGTCATTTAAAAGGAAATGATGGACTAGATTATCAAGATTATTTACAAGATGCATACAACCAGTTGTTTAACAGCACCGCGGTTTCTTTAGTTGATGGTCAAGAAATTTTTTATCAAAACTCACAATTATTATCGCCAAGTGGTAATGAAATCATCACTGATGTTACTGCTAGAAGTCTTTTAGCACAAGCAAAACCCTTTGAAGCGTTGATTCAACAAGTACGAAGTGATTTGACTGGGTCTGGTTATGAGAAAGGAGTTAGTTTAACGATGTTGATGAGTGGAGTTTACAACTCGACTTGAAATATTTATCTTCAAGATATGATTGATACTTTTAACGTTATCACAAACAATCTAGTTAAAATTAATGCCAAAAGAACAATGAATGATTCTGATTATCAAGCAAGTCAATTGCAGGGAAACTTTAGTATGTTTCTAACAGGATGAGGACCAGGTTTTCTTGATCCGTTAGCTTTTTTAAGAACTTATATAATTCAAGGTGATATGGCGAACTATTTTGGTTTGAGTCGAATTATTAATCAAGTTAATTTTAATAAGCAAAACCAAACCAGTCTTGACCAATTGGTGATTAATTCTAATTATTTAAATAGTTTTTTCGATCAAAGTTATGCTTATAAACTATTAGCACATTTTGTAGATTACACCAATCAGGTTAATGCTGCTGATCAAATTGCTGATTCTGCGCAAAAAACCATAAGATATCAACAGTTTGCCACAGCAGAAGCCAATCTTTTATACAGTTATAAATTATTGATGCCTTTTTATGTTCCTGATGGAACTACAAAAACTCTGCTAACTTATATTGACGAATCTACCCGTAGTCATGTTGGTTTTGGCAATAGTGATAAACGTTATGTCGGGGTAAAAATGTTGCATAGTCTAAAAGAAGTGAAGATAAATTTGTTGTCAGTTATTGAAGTCAATATTGTTTTAAATAATAAAGAAAATTAAATTCAATTTGGGTTGATGAAAGTTAATTTTGCACTTATAACCTTGTTTTTATTGGTGTTTTTTGGTATGATAAGTGTCAACGCAGAAAAGAGTTAGCGTGTGATTGAAGACACCAGAAACTAACTTTTCCTCTGTTGTAATGCTAATGCAGGAGCGATTCTTAGTTTTGGCATTATAATTTAATTTATACATTAAGTTAAGGTAATAGTTAACAACAATTCAATTGATGCTTAAAGGGAAAGGAATACCAGAGTTATGGCTAAAAAAACACCAATCGATGCCGAGCAGCAGTACCATGATGTTTCTAACCCGATTAGTTTAGAAGATTTAAATTCTCCCCAATTTAGTTTAAATGATGAGTTAATCTTTGCTCATGACAGTTGATATACTATTTTGCGTCATAAGTGAGCAGATTTCAGTGCTAATGTTTATAAATTTTATATTAATCACCCCTTGTTAAATTATTCATTGCGTCGAATTATTTATGGTTTAGCAACTTTATTAATAGCCATTATTGTTGTTTTTCTCTTGGTGCGTTATGTCACTGATGATAACCAGTATTTACCAAGTAATATTAGTAACTTGCACTTAACTGAGGAACAAACCCAAGCCTTATTGATTAACCGGATGAAAGTGTTTGGAGTTTATGGACCTTTAGGACAACAATTAGCAAACTATTTAAAGAACATCTTTCCTTTAATTCCCAAAACAGTTGTCATTGACCAGTTGTGAGAAAGTGGTGCTAATGGAGCTATATTGATAAGTGAAACCACGAAGGAAGTTTATGTTTTTCTTGGTTTAGTTTCTTCAGAAGCAATTGCTAGTCCTGGAACTCCGGTAATGGATATTTTCAACAGAGCCATTCCTTACTCATTTGGATTTGGATCAGTGGCAGTGGTGATTTCTTATTTGGTGGCTCTACCATTAGGAATTCATGCAGCAAAGAAAAAAGAGAAGGTTTCTGATCAGACGATTAACGGAATAAGTGTCTTTTTAACTGCTGTACCAGCAGTGGTAATTGTTTTAGGTTTATATCTTTTAGCGATTGCTGGTTTAGGAACTTCGGGATTGTTTACTTCGGGATCATTTTGAACTAAGTTTTGACCAGTTGTTACCTTGATTGTGATGATTATGCCTACCAACATTATTATGACCAGAAGATATGTCATTGACGAGATGACTAACGATTATACTCGTTTTGCTTATTCGCAAGGGCTAAGTACTAATCGTGTCTTCTATATTCAAATCTTTAGGAATGCAGGGATTCGAATTATTCGTCAGTTCCCTGTTGATATTGCAGCGACGCTATTTGGTTCATCAATGTTAGTCGAGCAACAATGATCCATTCCAGGAATGAGTCGTTATATCGTCTCAGCAATTGGAGGCCAAAAAGATAGTTTTGTTATTCTTGGGTTTGTCTCATTTGCTGCTTTTATCCAAATTTTTGCTTCTTTGCTTTCAGACTTAATGATTGTGTGAACTGATCCTCGAACTAGTTTAGGGCAAAGAACTAACTAATATTTTTTTAGAAAGGAAATTACAAAATGTCAAAATTAGATCAACAACAGATTAAAAACTTTGATGATAATCATGATGTCAAATACCACGATCTTGACAAAGATTTGTTTGTTGTTGCGGGTGAAGAAACTGCTGAAAACGAACGTTTGTCTTCAAAACCATATAGTTATTGAAAATCTGTGGCTAAACTTTTGTTTAAGTCAAAAGTTTTTCTTGTCTGCTTAGTATTGTTGATTACTTTTATTGTTTTGATGTTTGTTGTTCCTGCAGGAAAAATTGTTAATCCAATTGTTTCTGATGCTCCTGGTCATGGAAGTCCAGCAGCCCCCAGCACCCGTTATGTTTTTGGTTTAGGGTTACAAGGTGAAGATTATTGAATCCAAATTTGAGCAGGAATGAAAACAACTCTGTTATTTGCTTTCTTGATTACTGTAATTCAGTTGGTTTTAGGAATTGTGCTTGGTTCAATTTGGGGTTACTACCGTAAATCCGACCTATTCTTTATTCAAATTACCAATTTATTATCAATTGTTCCTTCTTTGATTATGCTTTTGTTTGTAATCTTCTTATTAAAGCCTGGTTATTGACCAGTGATTTTAGGAGTCAGCATTCAAGCTTGAATTACAATGGCTTCAACGATTCGAGTACAGATTATCTTGGTTAAAAATACTGATTATAATACTGCTTCAATGGCGTTAGGAAGTAGTTCACAAAAGATTATTCGCCGCAACATTTTACCAAAAATCTTACCAGTAATCGTTCAAACTGGAACTTTTGCTATTCCTAACGCAATTAGTTTAGATGCGACACTGTCTTTCTTAGGATTTGGTTATATTAATTTAGCTGACCGGAAAAAAACTAGTTTAGGAACAATTATTAATAATGTGATGGCAGGATCACAATGACAAGAATATCCGCATTTAATCATTTTACCAGTAGTTTTAATTACTGCAGTTTCAGTAATCTTCTTCTTGGTGGGTAAAGTTTTTGCCGACTCTTTGGATCCAAAGAATCATCGCTAGAAAGTAATTGAGGGAAAAAATATGCCAAAAAAACAAAGAGTTGTTCTTTCAATTCAAGATTTAGTTGTTAAGTTTCGGGTACGAGGAAGAAGTTTGACTGCGATTCGAAACATTAGTTTTGATATTTATGAGGGTGAGACTGTAGCGATTGTAGGAGAATCAGGATCAGGAAAGTCTGTGTTAACTAAAACTTTAACTGATATGTTAGAAGCAAATGGTTATATTGCTCAAGGCAGTATTGGGTATTATCCATCGATGGCAACTAAACAAGATTTGAACGCAGAAATTCGCCAAGATGTCGATTTAGTTCAATATCATCGCAACGCTTTAGATAGTGTTAGTCGAACAATTATCCGTCGAGCAAATAAAAGAAATATCCGCGACTTAAAAAAACAATTAGCAACTTTAATGAAACGAAATCCTCGTAGTGAACTTTTAAAACTTCAAGTGGTTGATAATCGAAAAAAACTTGTCTTTCAATCTCAAGAAGAAAATAAAGGGTTGGTTGAACCTGAAGAAGGTACTTTTGAAGCTTTAGAAGAACTTGAATTACAAGTTAATCAGGTTGATCCTCAAAAAATGTTTCAAATTCAAACCCTAGAAAAACAAATTCAAACTTTAGAGCAAGAAAGTTATAATTTTGAACCTTTGAAACCAAAAAAACATCACTTCATTCAACAAGGAGTTGATTTGTTGGTCGAAGCTTTTAGTGAACAAAGCGAGAATAAACTTTCTTCATCAACCCGAGATTTAATTCAAGATTATTATGAAAAACTTATAAATTTGAAGCTGTTAAAAACTACTGAAGTCTACTTAAAACGTGCTTTTGAGAAAATTTTAGCAACCAAAAAAGCTAAATTAAGCGTTGAAGAAGTTGACTTTATTTCTGAAACTTGAAGTTTAGAAAAACGACGTTTATGAACCAAGAAAATTAAATCAGAAGGTGATTTAAAACGATTAAGAGGAGGAACAATCGCTACAGTCTTTCAAGACCCGATGACAAGTCTAAACCCTTTATTAACAATTGGATATCAATTGATCGAAGCGATTCTTGCTCATCAAGATGTGTCTCATCAACAAGCAAAACTCCAAGCGATTTCTTTATTAGAAAAAGTCGGAATTCCTAATGCTGAAAAACGGATGAAAGATATTCCTGGGCAATATTCTGGAGGAATGCGTCAACGGGTGGTAATTGCCATTGCTTTGGCATGTAAACCAAAAATTCTAATTTGTGATGAACCAACCACTGCTCTGGATGTAACTATTCAAGCGCAAATTTTAAATCTGATTAAAGATTTAAAAAAAGAATACGGTTTCACAGTTCTTTTCATTACTCACGATTTAGGAGTTGTTGCCAACATTGCTGATCGCGTAGCAGTTGTGTATGCAGGACAAATTATTGAGTATGGTTTAACTAAAGAGATTTTTGAAGATCCAAAACACCCTTATACTTGAGCCTTACTTTCTTCTTTGCCACAGTTGGGAAAAGCTGGTGAAGATTTATTTGCAATTGATGGAACCCCACCCTCTTTATTTAATAAAATTCATGGCGATGCGTTTGCACCAAGAAATAAATATGCTTTAAGTATTGATTATTTATATGAACCACCATTTTTCAAAGTGAGTTCGACCCACTTTGCTAAAACTTGATTATTAGATTCTCGGGCTCCTGAAATTAACAAGCCTGTGGAGCTAAACCGGTTAAAAGAAGCAATTCAAGCACAGAAGGTAGGTGATTAGGATGGAATCAAAAAAACAAAAATCATCTACTCAGAGTAAAAAAACCACTTCTAAGCTGAAGAGTAAAAAAAACCAAGAACCATTGATTCGAGTTCGTAATGTAGCAATTCAATTTGGGACTGGTCGAAAAGTAAATAAGGCTGTTCGTGATGTTACTTTTGATGTTTACAAGGGTGAAACTTTTGGTTTGGTTGGCGAATCAGGATCAGGAAAAACCACTATTGGTCGAGCAATCATGGGAATTCAACCAATTCACGAAGGAACAATTTATTTCAAAAATCGCGTTGCTCGCGGGAGTGTTTTAAAACTTGACCAAGCAACTTTGAAGATTGAACATAATATTGAAGTTATGCTTAATAATCAAAATGCAGCAACAATCAAGATTAATAATTACTTAGAAGAGTATAAACGGGTTTATCACAAGTACTTGTATTCAAAGTATTATGATTTTAAAACCCAAACTTTATCTGATTATCCTGATGGTGTTGACCGCTCAATCGCTGAAGGGGTTAACATTAAAGACACGAAGTTAGTAAAAGTTAAAAAAGAAGCAAACATTAAGTTTATCACTACAACAATTAAGGATAACTTAAAGCGTTTAATTACTACGATTCGTTTATTACAAAAGACCTTAAAATTTGTTGATAATTTAGATGCTTATGTGCCTATTAAGCATGAATTAGTAGCAACATTAACCAGCGAGTTAAAAACGATTGAAACTAAGATTTTAGCAATTAAGGATTTGGAGAATGAAATTTACTACCGTTTAGAAGCGATGAATAAAATTCGTAGTGATGCTGTCAATGGTAAGTATACTAGTATTTCTCGGTTCATGAATGAGTTGGGTGCTCAACTAAAAGAAATTATTTCAACTCATAAGTCAATCTCCGCTTTAATCGTTACGATGATTGGTGATGCTAAAATCATTAGTGCGCTTTGTGCTCGTTCTCAACATAAACAAAAATATCTTCGTTATGTTAGTGGACAAATTAAAAAAAATGAAGAAATTGACAATAAATTACTGGTTGAAAAGTTCACTAAGATTAAAAAACTTTTAAAAGAACCATCAATTACTCAAATAGTAGAACAAACTCCAATTTTTAAAGATCCTATTCGAAAAGAAACTAGAAACTTAAAAAAATCAATGCAAATGATTTTTCAAGACCCAGCATCTAGTTTAAATGATCATTTACCAGTTGAACAAATTATTGGTGAGGGATTGGCTAACTTTCCCGAATTATATAAAAATCAGGAGGTTAAAGATGCTTATCTTAAGTGATACAATCACGATAAGCCAGAAGAATCCCAACTAAGTGCTGATCAAGTCAAGAGTAGTGATTTAAAACACTTTTTAGTCAAACAAACCTTAACTTCAGTGGGAATGCTTCCTGAACACTTGTCACGTTATCCTCACGAGTTTTCTGGGGGTCAACGTCAACGGATTGGGATTGCTCGGGCTTTAGTGATGCGTCCTGAATTTATTGTTGCTGATGAACCAATTTCAGCTTTGGATGCTTCAATCAGAGCTCAAGTGATTAACTTGTTAACACGTTTTCAAAAAGAATACGATTTAACTTATATTTTTATCGCTCACGATTTGAGTATTGTTCACTTCATTGCCGACCGGATTGCGGTCTTATATCATGGTGATATTGTTGAGCTTGCTCCTGCTGATACATTGTTTGATCATCCTTTGCATCCTTATACTAAGAGTTTGCTAAGTGCGGTTCCTTTACCAGATCCAGAACAAGAAAAAAAGAAAGTTCATTTTGTTTATAATCCACAAAAAGAACACCACGATTACCTGGTTGATTTTCCAGTTTGACAAGAAGTTCAACCAAACCACTTTGTTTTTGCCAATAATCGCGAATTCAAAGCGATGCAAAAACAATTAAAGAAAAGAAAAAAATAAAAGGAGGGCAGAATAATGTTAAAAAGAAGTTTATCAGTTTTAAGTGCACTTGGTTTAACTACAATGACAACTGCAACCGTTGTTAGTTGTGGACCGATGACTTTTGGCAAGTTAATGAATCGAGCAGTTGACACTTCTGTTTACAAGACATATTATGCTGCACCAATGTCTTCGTGATCAACAGGAGTGACGATGCAAAACGAAGATTTAAAAATCCTTGCTAATTTACAAGAAACACTTTTAAAAGCTAATGTTAATAAAGAGGTTGAGGGAAATTTAGCAACTGAATTTGATGGAAGTGATGCTGACAAGACTTGAACCTTGACTTTGAAAAATGATGCTCATTGGTTTGATTATAAGGGGAATGTTGCAGAGCAGAAATGAATTAAGGCAAGCGATGTTGCCAATACGTTACGTTATATTTATAATCCTTCAACCACTTCACAAATTAACGGGTTATGAGGAGTGGTTATGAGTCGTGCTGATGAGTTGTCTAACGCAATTACAACTGCAACAGGAGCTGATTATCAGTATGAAAATGAGGCGAGTCAGAACTTTGCTTTGGATGAGATTATCAAACATTACATTCAAATTACTAAAAATGGTTCAACAGTTGATATGCCCGGGTTTTGAACCGAAGGTAAGGCTGGAACTAGTGAAGCATTACCATCAATCAGTGACAAAACTGCCACTTATCCAGATTCACCAATGTTAACTGTTGAGGATGGAGTTAATGATGAGGGTGAAGTGGCAGGAGGAACAGTTATTTTTCATTTAGCTTCAACTGCACCTTACTTTCCAACCATGTTAACTTATTTAGCTTTTTCACCCTTACCAGATATAGCAGTTGACTATACAAAATCAATGACTGCTGGGTATAGTTATGGAAATGCTGCGAATAACTCTAGAGGATATGATCACGTTTATTATTCTGGTGCTTATGTTCCTAGAGATGTCAATATTTCTGTAGGAATGAAGTTAGTGGCTAATAAAAACTATTTTGATTATGATCAAACTTCAATTAAAGAAATTATTTATAATTACCCAAAAAATCAGAGTCCTTCTAATTTAGTCTTCTTGTTTGAAACTGGTGATCTTTCTGAAACGCCAATTTCACCAACTGATGCTCGAAGTTGAAGTAAGTATGTTGGAAGCGACCTGACAAATCCTAAATTTAAAGGGTTAAAAGATGTTTATGCAGGAACTCCAGCCACTTGAATGATTACTTATAATTTTGGTTATCGTCCCGAAGGCACTAGTTCAGGAGCTGATATTTCTGGTTTAGATGAAAATAAACTTTTAGCCCAAAATTCAACCCGGGCATTGATTTCTTATGCAATTAACCGAAGTACAGCAGCACACTATTATTCAAGTGCCTTGGACCCTCAAGGTGCGGTCAAATCTTCATTGTTAAGAAACATTTATACTGCTAATGACTTGGCTTTAGATGTTAATGAAAAAGATTATACTGATTATATTAAAACAAGTTATGGTGCTAAAGTGCAAGATGTTGCTACTCAAATGGGTCAAACTTTGACAGATGATGAACTTGCTGAGCAAGAAGCGTTGACTGATAATGGTCAAGACTTGTACTTGCAAAATGATTACTTAGCTTATTCTGCTCTAACTGATGAGAGTTTAAAACAAGAATTTATCAACGATCAAAGTGTGGAAGCAAAAATTCAGACTTTAATTAAGCAAGTTAATCTGGATCGGGATGCCAACGAGATTAAAAATAACGTTAAGTTTCGGTTCTTAGAAAACGGAGCGTTAAAAACTACTTTCCTCCCTTGACTTAATAGTATGATTGATGAATTTGATCAAATTCCTAACCTTCCATTTAGTATTACTTATAACGATTCTCAGAGTATTGACCAAGCTGATTTTGCACAAAAACAACGTCAAAGTGCTTATAGTATGAACATTACGGGATGAAGTCCTGACTATGCTGATCCTTCAACTTATTTAAATACTATTAGATATAAGGGTGATTATGATGCATATAACAACTTTAGTAAAGTTATTGATAGTACCACCAGTGATGGACAAGAAACTTTAAAAGGAAAAAATAGTAGTTATGATGATTTAGCAACTAAGCTAAGTGCTTATGGTAAACTGCTTGATGAAGCCAGTCAACAAGCAGATACCATTTCTCGTTATCAACAATTTTCTCAAGCAGAAATGAGTGCTTTGTATGAGACGCAAGTGATTTTACCACTTTACACCAGAACTCCTGAAACTCTACCTACCTTAACTTACTTGGATCACAGTACTGTTCCGTCGGTTGCTTATGGAACAAGTAACTACCGTTTTACTGGTGTTAAGATGATTAAGAAGTTAAGCGATGGTGTTGTTGAAACACAATCTTGACAAGAGCAATTAGTTAATAAGTTAATTAACATAAATTTTAAAGAGAAAGTTACAGATAGTTAGGTGTTTGGAATAAATTCCAAAATAAAACATAAAAAACAGAACTTTTTATTATTAATAGTTTTTTATCAAAACTTTTTCAAAATGAGAATATTATGTAAATGTGGTTGTTAATCACATGTTAATTTATTTCATAATTTTATACTAAATGTTGGGCGATAATTATATTTAAAATAATATTTTTGTCTTTGTGATATAAAACTCATTTTATAACTTGTTAACTATTTCCCTTAAAATTAAACGATTAAATCGTTCTTATCCATGTCCAATATTTAGTACCAAAGAACAGTTCTTTTCCCGACTGTTCTTTTTTTGTAAATTTTTAGTTTTAATATGAAACATGAAAATTAGTTAAAATAAGGTAGAATATAAAAAATAGTCTTGAAGAAGAGAGAAGCTATGAACAAAAAAATTAAAGAGTTTGTTAGTGACACTGATCAGAGCACAGTGTTATCAACCAAAAACTACAACGAAAACCGGACGATTATTTTTGAAACTAATAAAAAGGTTCACAAGAGCGATTCAATTGCTTGAGTGGTCGGGTCAGTGACCTTTTTCTTATTTTTAATTCTATCTGCAGGAAGGTTTTTAACCATCGGTGCTTTTTTTGACGATGTATTTTTCAACTTTATTTTCGGTTGATTAAAATATCCTATCTATTTAGTCTTAATGTTTATTGACCTTTCGATTTTATTTGGTTTACAACTTAAGGCTAAAAAACGATTTTTAGGAATGCTACTAGCGCTTGGTTTAGCAGTTGCCTGAATTTGTTCTGCGGCTTTATTAATTGGTTTAAAAGTTCACCACTTAGATGGGATTAAGTTATGACAAAAAAACATTTTTGTTAAATCAATGACGATTTATACTAGTAACTGGTTAGAAAACAGTCTTTTTAGTAGTAAGTTTAATAATGTCAGCGGTCACGCCAAGTTCTTAATTTACCCATTATTTGGTTATCTTAACTTATATCAAGGTGGTGGCTTTCTTGGTAATTTCTTTGCAGGAATTTTTGCTTATACTTCACTTCCGATTAGTTTAGTCTTGGGTGTTGTTGCTTTGTTTTTAAGTATTATCTGGACTTTAACTGGAAATCCACTTTTCTTATTCTTGCCTAAAGCAAAAAGAAAAGGAAAAAAAGTGAGGGTGCTTGCTTTAAGAAGTAATAACAATCCTCACGATCAAAAAAAACCGTTGTTTAATTTAACTAACCATAAAGACTCATCTACTAAAGTGTTATCTTGAGCAGAAGAATCAGAAGCGCCTTTACTAGATGTTGTTTCGCCTCCTGCTCAAGAATCACCATTGGTAATTAAAAAGGATTTTAGTGAAATTAATTGAAATGAACCAGAAGATGAGTACGAGACTTTTACGATGTTTGATGAGGAACAAGATATTGATCTAAAATATCATCAAGTTGAACCAACACAAACCTTAATAGACACTGGTGTAAAAATTGATCCTCAGCTTGGGGTCTATGGTTTTAAACCATTAAGAGAACCAAGCATGGAAACTTTTATAAACAATGATGGTCAAGAAGTTGATGATTCTTTATTCTTTGAAGAAATTTTAAAACCATCTCTTGATGGAAAAACTCAAACAGATGGGATGGTTAAATCATTGGTTTCTCTTCCTGATTCTGTAAATTTAAACCAAAAAGATTTGTTGTACAAACAAGCATTAGCAGAAGTTTTAAAAACCAGAAAGGCTAGTGCCTCATTTTTAAAACGTCAGTTAAAGATTTCTTTTAGTGAAGCAAGTGAAATTATTAACCGAATGGAAGCAGAGGGTCTAATTGGTCCTGATAACGGTTGAAAAACCCGAGAAATCTACTATAAACCAAAATAAAGTCGAAAAAAAATCAAACCAAAAGTAAAGGTTTGATTTTTTTAAATTTATAGCATATATTTTATTTAAAATAAAGCGGGTAAAGAATATGCAAATGGAACAAATTAGCTTAACTTGATCAGTGATAAACGATGAAAAAGCTGCTTTGACTTTTTTTAAGGAATTGGATCAAAAAGAAAAGAGTTTTAACCTTAATTTTCAAAAATCAGATGGGTTTGAAGCGGGTTTCAAAGAAAGTTTTACTAACTTTAAAAATGATTCTGATTTAAAATGAGATCAAGTCCAACCTTTAGTAATTTGCTGATCATTACGCTTAAACTTGAATAAACCAATCAAAGATATTTTAATTGATAAAACTGATAGTATTAGTGCAAGTTACGAACAATATATGAAAGAAGAAGATCACTTTGATTATTCTTTGGTTGATGAAATTGTTAACCGTTTAAAAGAACTAATTATTGAAGTTTATGAAACTCATATCCCCTTTAATTTCAACGAATTGTTTGAAACTTTTTTTGATCAAGAAGAAAGCTTTGGTTTTGACTTATACCAACTTAATGCTACTAATACAAGTGAAGATGAAATTTTTATTATTGATGTTGATTCAGCACAAAGTAATGGGGTCTTTCCATTAATTATTGATGAAGTGGTTAAACGAATCAAACTTCGTCGACGTTAAGGTGTTTATGAACAAAAGTGATTTAAAGAGTTATTTACATATCCAATCCAAGAAGTTTTCCAATACGCTTTTAATTAACCTAGTTTTTTTCTTGGGTTTAATGATTTTTTGAGCAATTAACCTTTATTCTTCAATTAAAAATGTTAATAATTCCCGACCAAATCAGATTTTAATTTATGATGGTTTAGTTTTTTTTACAGTTTGAGTGCTTTACACAATAGTTAAAAACTATCTTGGTTATTCCAAACTGCAACAATTGATTAAAATAGTTTCTCAAGATTATAATCTTGAAGTTTTGAGGTTGATTAATTTTCCCTTATATTGAACCTTTTATGGTGGTTATTATCATTTAATCGAACAGGAGTTGAGTGGTTTAGTTCCTCCCCAATATCTGTTTCATCAATTGAAGGTAAAATCAAACTTGAAGCATTTAAATTGAAAATCAGTAGTTTTAATGCTTGCTCTTTTATTGAGTGGTTTGGGGTTTTTTCTTTCAATGGTAATTTATTTTCCGACCCTTAACTTCAAGAGTCATTGACAACTGGTTTTTACTCTTTGCCTTCTTCTTGTTTTTTGTTTAGGAGTTTTTTGTTTTCTTCTTCCTCGTCAAGTTATTTTAAATTTGAAGGTAAAATTAAACCAAACAGCCCAAATTAGTCAAGATGCCTATTTTAATAATAATCGTTATTTTGGTTTAACCAATACTTTAACTAAACTTTGAATTCCGCCTCTAAAACACTAACTTGTCAGGAGAAACTCATGGATAAAACTTATTTTAATAACCAAACCCTAGAAGATAAAGTTAAAAACCTCCCTCATAAACCTGGATGTTATCTTTATTATAACAATGAAGGAAAGGTCATTTATGTTGGAAAAGCTAAAGATTTACGTAAACGGGTAATTTCGTATTTTAATCGTGCTCACAACATTAAAACTACTCGATTAGTTCGTGACATTCAGGATTTAGACTTTTTTGTGGTTAGTAATGAAGCAGAATCATTTCTATTAGAACAAAACCTGATTAAAAAATACCACCCTCGCTACAACATCATCTTAAATGATGATAAAGCTTATCCTTATATTATTATTACCAATGAAAGGGACCCCCAGTATAAATACGTTCGCAAGTATAACAAAAAAGCGCTTCGCAATTACGGTCCTTTACCACAAGGAAGTAATGCTCGAAACCTTTTAAGGGTGATGGAACGTTTATTTCCTTTGCGTCGGTGCAAGGGATATCAAGGAAAACCGTGTATTTACTACCACCTTCACCAGTGTTCTGGTGCTTGTTTTAAAGTAGTTGACCCCCAATATTACCAAGAACAAATTCGTCATGTTGACCGCTTTTTTAAGGGAAAAACTACCGAGGTTCGGACTGATTTATTAGAAAAAATGGATTATGCTGCTTCTAATTTACAGTTTGAAGAAGCAGGAAGGTTGAAAGAGTTGTTAGAATCACTTGATTATGCGCTTTCACGCCAAGAAGTAACCATTGATGATGAGGCTAATCGCGATGTGATTGCTTATGAAGTTGATGATGAACATCTTGTTTTTGTGACCTTGTTTTATCGGGCAGGAAGATTGTTGTATAAAGACCAGTTAGTCAGTGTTTATCATGATCAGGATTTAGAAGAATTAGTAATTAATTATGTGAGTCAAATCTATGAAAAAAACATCTTACCAGACCAAATCATTCTTCCTAAAGACATTGATTTATTTCAATTAGAAGATAAAGTTAAACCTTTGGCAACCCACCCGTTAAATCCTCAAGAACAGGCACTTTATCAATTAGCCCAAGAAAATGCAATTGAGGCTTTAAACCAAGTTAATCTTCAAAGTCAAAGTGTTAATGATAAAGAGAGTGAAGTTTTAAAGCAACTCCAAATTCTTTTGAACTTGCCAACCTTTCCAGAACATATTGAAATGTTTGATATTTCCAATTTGGGTGATGAGTTTGTTACTGGAAGTTGTGTCGTTTATTATAATGGTAAGCCTTCCCGGAATGATTTTCGGAAATATAACATTGAAATCGAAGCTCGTGATGATGCGAGTCGGTTAGAAAATTTGGTTTACCGTCGGTACCAAAAGAGTTTAGTCGAGCATCGTCCGCTCCCTGATCTTGTGATTATGGATGGAGGCTTAAAACAAGTTCACGCCGCTAAAAAGGTGCTTTCAGCCTTAGGTTTAGAACAAATTCCTGTGATTGGTTTGATTAAAAATAGCCATCATAATACAGAAAAAATTCTTGATTTAACCCAAAGCGAACAAGTTTTAGATAAACATTCAGGGTTGTATAACTTTTTAGCGAGCATGCAGTTAAGGGTTGATAGTTATGCTAAATCTGGTTTTAGACAAAAACAAAATCGTGCCTTTCTAACTAACGAGTTGTTGACAATTAAAGGGTTAGGATTAAAAAAGATTCAGGAGTTAAATAAGCATTACCAAACTAAAGGTGATTTAAAAAGAGCTAGTTTTGAAGAACTGGACCTGATTATTAAAAATCGGCAAACGACAATGAAACTTTATCATTATCTTCATGATGATGATTAAAATTTCGTAGTTTTGTGCTAAAATGGCAGAAAAATTAAGTTATAATGTAAAAATCAAAACGGAGGTAGTGAAAACTGATGGCAGAAGAGATTATTTTAACTAAAGAGGGGTTAGAAGAAAAAAGAAAGGAACTACGACATTTAATCGATGTAATTCGTCCCCAAGTAATTGATGAATTGGTAGAAGCAAGAAACCAAGGTGACTTGTCTGAAAATGCTGATTATGATGCAGCAAGAAACAAACAAGCAGAAATTGAAAGTCGGATTAAAGAATTAGAATCAGTAATTTCCAAAGCAAAAGTAATTAATACTGGTGGTAAAAAAGGGGAAGTGAAGATTGGTTCTCAAGTTGAATATCAAGATTTGAAAACTCAAAAAATTCATACGGTTAAAATTGTTGGTGCGATTGAAGCTGATCCGTTTGCAGGGTTAATCTCAAACGAGTCTCCCCTTGCTAAAGCAATGCTTGGTCACAAGAGCGAAGAGGTTTTAGAAGTTAGAGAAGTTAATGTTCCTTACAAAGTAAAAGTTGTCAGTGTTAAATAGTTTATTAAACCCAAAAACAAGTTTTGTTTTTGGGTTTTTCTAAGATAGAAAGGTTAAGATGTGAGTTCAACAAACGTTTAAAAACAGTTTACCAACCATTTATGTGGTCGGAACACCGATTGGTAACTTAAACGATTTTAGTCTTCGAGCGATTGAAACGTTAAAAGCAGTAGATTATATTCTTTGTGAAGATACCAGAACTAGTCAAATCCTTTTGCAGCACTTTCAGATTAATAAACCCTTAATTTCCTTGCATAAATACAACGAATTAGAACGTAGTAAGCGAGTTAAAGAATATTTAAATCAAGGTTGTGATTTGGCAATTATTAGTGATGCTGGAATCCCGACCATTAGCGATCCAGGGTCATGATTACTAGCGTCTTTGGTAAATGAAGAAATGCTGAAGTTCAATCTTAGCGGACTTAACTGTGGTCCTGCTTATATTCATGCTTTGGTTGCTAGTGCTTTGGTAGCGAAAAGCAATTACTTTCACGGTTTTTTAACTAGTAAAAATCAAGTAGCAAAGGTTCATGAATTGACAAAGATTGTGCACAATTATTCTGATACTTTAATTTGTTTTTATGAATCAGTACACCGAATAAAAGAAACTATCTTAGCTTTGGACCAAGTATTAATTAACCAACCCCAAACACTTGTAGTCATTGCTCGAGAATTAACTAAGATGAATGAAGAAATTATTCGGGGAACGATTCGCGAAGTTGCTGAGTTTATTCAGAGTCCTGAATTTGTTTTCAAGGGTGAATTTGTAATTTGCTTTGCTAATTCTTCTTTTAAGTTAGTTTTGTCAAAACAAGAACAAATTGCTTTAATTCAAGAACAAATTAATCAAGGATTAAAATTAAAAGCTGCTTGTCGAGTGGTCAGTGTTCAAACTGGTTTACCAATCAACGAACTTTATGCAGTATTTTTAAAAGAAAGTGGTAAAAAAACCTAAAACCTTCCTTATTCTTTAGGGGAGGAAGAAAATGAAAAAATTAACAATTCAAGCAAAAAAACAAATTAAGGCAGGAAAGGGTGTCAGTGGGAGTTTTCTTAGTGGTCTTGGTAGTATTTTTAAAGCAATCGGAGGGTTTATTACTGATACAATTTCAACGATTGCAACAACAGTTTTTATGTTTAATGATCATCAACACCACGATAAGGTCACTTATAAGTTAGGAAACAATCAAATCAGTATTGATGATAGCAAAAGTAATAGTTTAAACCATGATAATCACTCTGATGATGATCATCAAGTTAAACTTGCCCACACCACTCCGACTACTCAATTGCACTTAGAAGACCCTTACCAATTGGGTCAGGAAATAACAGGAGGAGATTATGGTGGTCCTGATTTTACCTAGATTTATTTAGGTGTAGAATTCTTGGTAATCTTTTTTATTGAATCAGATGGTGAAATTAGTTATAATAACTAACGTTGAAATGAGTTTCAACCGCTCTTTTTTGTGTCAAAAAGTTGGTGAAAACCCACGCAATAAGGCGAGTCTAGACTGGAGGAAATAGAAATGTTTGCGATTATTAGAACTGGTGGAAAACAAGTTAAAGTTGAAATCGGATCAGAAATTTATGTGGAAAAAATTTCTGGAGAAGCAAATGACAAAGTAACTTTTGAAGAAGTCTTGATGATTGATGGTCACTTAGGGAACCCAATTGTTAAAGATGGAGTTGTCAAAGGAACGGTGATTAAACAAGGTAAAGGAAAGAAACTTCGCGTTGTTCGTTATCATCCCAAAAAAAACATTCGAAAGGTTTATGGGCACCGTCAACCTTATACCAAAGTGCGAATTGATGAAATTTCGATTGCTAAAAATAAGGTGGTTAAAGAAATTCCTGCCGCAACTAAAACTGCTAAAAGTAAACCAGCAGTTAAAAGTGAAGGGAAATAAGAATGGTTAAGGTGGAATTAACCAAACAAAATGGTCAGTTTTTAGAGTTAAAGATGAGCGGACATGCTAATGGTGGTGATTATGGTCATGATTTAGTTTGTGCAGCTTTAACAGGAATCATGAGCGGCGCTTTAAATGCTTATGATGCTGAATATCGTGATGATGTAATCTTGATGGTGAAAGATAACTCTATCAGTATTAAGGTGAAAAACTTGGCGAACAAGGATGTACAAAAAACTTTTGGGTTTCTTGTTTACCAAATCAAAACCATTTTGGTGCAATATCCACAAAATGTTACTTTAAAGGAGGTCGGATAAAATGCGTTTTTTATTAGGATTACAATTTTTTGCTTCTAAAAAAGGAGTTGGATCAACTAAAAATGGTCGTGACTCAGAATCAAAACGTTTAGGAGCAAAAAAAGCAGACGGTCAATTTGCTAATGCTGGTTCAATCATTTTTCGTCAACGAGGAACTAAAATTCACCCTGGTGAAAATGTTGGTCGTGGAGGCGATGATACTTTATTTGCGTTAGTGAGTGGTGTTGTTAAATACGAAAAGTTCGGGAAGAACCGTACAAGAGTAAGAGTAATTGCTCAAGAAGCTAAATAAAAAATTAAAAAGCGCTTAATTGGCGCTTTTTAATTTTTCTAAATAATCACTAATTCCCTGATAGTTATCAGTGGTACTATCATTAGCTAGTGTTTTTACTTCATCAATAGCATTTTTCATGGCTATACAATAAACTTCAGGATCACTGAAAACAAGAAGATCGTTAAGATTATCACCAAAGTAAATAATGTTTTTCTTTGCCAATGAAACTTGATCAAAATGATTAATTAAGAGCAAACAACTTTCTAGACCTAAAATTTTGTTATTGTTCTTTTCTAAAGAAAGATAAATTTCAAAAACTAACTTATATCAAGTCTCAAAATTATGAACAATAAAGTGAAGAAAACTTCGGTTTTGAAGGTTAATGATTTCATAATTTTTAAAGTTCAATTTTTCAAAAACTTCCTTAATTTTGGTTTTATTTTGAGTATTTATTTGGAAATAACTATCGTTGGTCAAAAAATTATAGATAACTATTCCGTTTAACCCAATAAACCATTTTGTATAATTATCAATACCAATACTTGTGTTAGTCAGGATGTTATATCCATCTTTTGGTAATGCACCAGTATTCATCACAAGATAAATTTTTTGTTCACTCAAACCACTAAGAGTTTTTTGGTTAGCTTCACTCATATTGTGGTAGTTATCTAATAAAGTACCATCAACATCAACCATTATCATTCTGATGGTTTCTTTGATTTTTTTTATCATGATTCAAGTCTCACTTTACTTAGATTTTAGCATTGAAACAGTTGAGAAACGACAAGAAAATTTTTGTTAGCTTTCTTCTTAAATATAAAGCGATAAGATACAATAAAAGTAAGGCAGGTTGAAAAAAATGAAAACAACAGGGGTTATTATCACAATCGTCGTCATCGTTGCTTTACTAATCTTCGGGTTTTTAATTCAAAGTGTTCGACATAAAAAAAGTCAGAAAAAACGTGAAAAAGAGTTCAACCAAAAACATAATAATGCTTCAAGTTCAACTAAGAATCAATCCAGAAATTATTCTGCTTATAATCAACACTTGCGTGATCAGTTTTCAGCAAAACGAAAGATATGATTTACTAACATCCACCATCAAGTAGAAATTCCAGGACTTAATTATCAAGAGTTTATTCAAGTTTTCCCATTTTTTTCTAATTTAGAAGCTACTAAAAAGTATTTAGAAACTCGAAATTTAAGTAGTGAAAAACTTCGTGAAACCATGTTTTTTTTAGAAAAAGCACAAATAAAATTTAATAAAGTATGTCTTAGTGCTGATGATCGTTTATTAGGTCAATTTCAAAACTTAGTTACTTATCTTGATGCTAATGCGATTGAATTTTTTAGTAAATATTATCTTGAATTTTTAGGTTTTAACGCCTATTCATTGGTAAGTTTTTGATACGAAGAAGTTCTTGCTCATACTGTTAATTTAGCTGTAAGTAATCAAACTCCTGATCATAATTATCTAAAAGCAGGTTTGAAAAGTTATGAAAAGAGTTTAAATAGTTCTATTGACCAATTAGTGCAAAGAATGCGCTCAGATTTATATCAACAAACCAGAACTTCTTATGAAGAATTTATCAGCGAGTTCTTAAACCAGTTTTTCCACCAAGGTTCAAACTATAATCGCACTAAATTCAATTCTGGAGGTTATAATGGTTATCAAGGTGAGGAAAGTGAATATTTTTCTCATCAGGATAAGGTTGCTTTAAACGCTGCTTATAAAGAATTGGGTGTTGAATTGGATGCAAGTGATGAGCAGGTGAAAAGTGCTTATCGTCAATTGGCAAAAACTTATCATCCTGACAAAAACCCTTCCGTGCAAGCTCGAGAAAAGATGAGTCAAATTAACGCTGCTTACTCGCTGATTAAAGAACAAAGAAATATTAAATAAAATAAGGAGAAGACAGATTATGGAAAAATTTTTAAACAAAAATGTCAAACTAAATAATGGAGTAGAAATGCCTATGGTTGGTTTTGGTACTTATAAAATTACTGATCCAGTTCAAGGAGAAGAAGCAATTGTTGAAGCAATTAATTTTGGATATCGAATGATTGACACAGCTGATATTTATCAAAACCATGCAATTGTAAAAAAAGCAATTGCCAAATCAACTAAAACTCGTCAGGATCTTTTTATTACTTCAAAGATCTGAAACACTGACCAAAGTCGTGATAAAACCCTTGCATCATTTAACCGCATTTTAACCGAATTAGATACTGATTATTTGGATCTTGTTTTAGTACATTGACCAGCAAAAAGTGGAAACGAATGTTATCATGCTTTAGAAGAACTATATAAAGAGGGAAAAGTTCGTGCGATTGGAGTTTCGAACTACTTAGTTGATGATTTAAAAGGTTTAATTGCTGAAAGCGAAATTAAACCAATGGTTGACCAAGTGGAAATGCACCCAATGTATCCTGTTTTAGACTTACAAGTTTTTGCTAAAGAAAATGACATCCAAATTGAAAGTTGAAGAACAATGATGGGTGGTCAGTTTGATGATGCGTCTTACATCGTGGAATTGAGTGAAAAATATCATGTGCAACCTTCATCAATTGCTTTGCGTTGAGCATTACAAAGTGGAGTTGTAATTATTCCTAAATCAGTTCATGTTGACCGTATTAAAACTAATGCTTCGCAAATTGATGAGTTCGTGTTAACTGATGAAGAGATGGAAAAAATCAACGTCCTGGAACCTTCTAAACGTCTTGGACCAGACCCTTTAGTTTATGATCGTAAATAATTTGCTTTAAAATTGTTTGTAATCTAGACTAAATGCTTTGCAGTTTTGATTAAAAAATAACAAATTGAATGATGGTTAACTTGTCTTAGTAGGCAAGTTTTCTTTTCTGGTTTCTTGGTTGAAATTAAGGCATTTCTTCTTTAAAATAAAAGAGTTATATGATCGTTAAAGAGAAATAACAAGACACATTAGGGAATGACATACCACGTGCTCAAGCTTTTAATATTTGAGTGGAACTGTTTCGAACCTTCTGGAAGTTTAACAAATAAATTAGAAAAGGGAAAAATAATGGCAAAAGAATTAACACGCGAAGAGTTATGAGATGCAGGAGTTCAATACGGACACCAAACCAAAAGATGAAATCCAAAGATGAAGTCTTATATTTATGGGGTTAAAAATAAAAACCATATCATTGATTTACAACAAACAATGAAGGCATTGGATGATGCAAAAAAAATTGTTGAAGAAATCGGAAAAAACGAAGGGAAAATTCTTTTTGTAGGAACAAAGAGAAATGCTAAGTTAGCGGTTAAAGAAGCTGCTTTAAGAAGTCAAAACTTCTATGTTAACACTCGTTGATTGGGTGGAACATTGACTAACATGAAAACGATTTCTTTAAGAATTCGTGCTTTATGAAACATTGAACAAGAAGAAAAATCTGGACAATTGGCTTTAAGACCAAAAAAAGAACAAATTTTAATCTTAAAAGAAAAGGCTAAGTTAGAGAAAAACTTAGGTGGAATTAAGCAAATGCATAAACTTCCTCAAGCCTTGTTTATCACTGACCCAATCATTGATGAAATTGCTGTGAAAGAAGCTAAGAAACTTGGTATTCCTGTGATTGCAATTTGTGATACAAACGCTGATCCAGACTTAATTGACTTAGTGATTCCAGCAAATGATGATTTAACTGAATCAATTAATTTAATCGTGAATAATATCGTAGAAGCTTATGCTGAAGGCGCTAATTTGACGATGGCTCCAAGTGTTTTGAGAACCAAAATTGTTAAACGTGAACCACGTGAGGGTGAAAATCGTTATCCTCGTCGTCGTTTTAATAATGATGAAGTTGAATCTCGACCACAAAGCGAAACTCAAAACCAAGTTCCTAATGAAACTAAAGATAAAGAATAAGAAAGGAAACAAGAAAAATGGCAATTGATGCAAAATTAGTAAAACAGTTAAGAGACATTACTCAAGCAGGAATTGTGGATTGTAAAAAAGCTTTGGAAGCCACTGATGGTGATATTGATCAAGCAATTCTTTGATTAAGAGAAAACGGTTTGGCAAAAGCAGCTAAGAAATCTGATCGTGTTGCAGCTGAAGGAGTTACTTTGGCTAAGCAAGATGCTAAAAGTGTCGTGATTATGGAGGTTAACTCTGAAACTGACTTTGTGGCTAAAAACAAAGAGTTTATGAAGTTGATTGATGATTTGGCTGATGCTTTTTTAGCGCAAAATGTTGAAAGTTTAGAAGCTGCTAAAGGAATCAAACTTACTAGTGGTGAAACTGTTGAACAAGCGTTAGTTAATGCTACAGCAAAAATTGGTGAAAAAATTGATTTACGTAGATTAGAGGTGCGTACTAAAAATGATAACCAAACAGTTAGTGTTTATAACCATGCTAACAACCGGGTTTCAGTACTATTAATTTTTGAAGGAAAGATTAGTGATGCTGATGCTTATAATGTGGCTATGCATGTGGCAGCAATGAATCCTCAATATAAATCAAGAGCAGAAATTCCTGCTGAATTCATTGATCAAGAAGCAAAAATTATTGCTGAAACCACTGATGTTGAAGGAAAACCAGAAAATATTAAAGAAAATATCTTAAAGGGAAGATTAAACAAACGTTTAGCAGAAGTAAATCTTTTAGACCAAGACTTTGTTGTTGATGAAAAATATAAGGTTGGTGATTTTATTAAAGCAAAAGGTGCTACCTTAAAAGAAATGATTCGTTATGAGGTTGGTGAAGGAATTATCAAAATTGAAACTGACTTTGCTTCAGAAGTGGCAGCACAAGTTAAGGGTGGAAACTAATGATGTCGCTTACTTGAACCATTGATGCTGATAAGAATCAGTTACAAAACAACGGTCAAACAGTCACTCAGTTTCTAGTCTTGGCAGTGGTTTTAGCGATTGTTTGAGCAATTCTTAGTGCAATGTTTAGTTACTATTTTTCACGCTTTAGAAAGCTTCCCGCCAAAGAAAAAATTTATGGAAAAGCATCATTGCTAACTACGCTTAGTTTAGGTGTGGTTGTTTTAATTGCTTGAATTCTGGTTTTGGTATTCTATACCCAGCCATCAGCAATTTTTAAAACAGATGGAGTAACTGCTCAAGGGGCGATAATTGCAGTAATTGTGATCGGATTTGTGGCTTTAGTGGCAGTTATGTTGATGATGTGATTCTTTTTGCCTTATTATGGTATTGCTTTTGATGATGAAAGTATTGTGTTTATGGGAGAAGCGATTCCTTATTACAAGATTACAAAAATTATTAAAGATACAAAAACTAGTAATGTTTATGTTAACTATGCTCAAGGGAAACGTACCCATAAAAAGCAAAAATTCCGTAGCACTTCAGTTTTTGGCCAATTTATTTTAGCGAATGCTGCTCTAACAGGAGTTGAGGTAACTCACGAAGACGAACTTGTTTATTATAAGAGTTTGATTCAAGGTCATAAAGTTGAACAAAAACTTGATGATGTAGTGGTTGATCAAAAACTTAAAAGTAAAACTACAAAAACCACTTCTAATGAGAATGAAAAAAATAAAGAATAACCTTAAGGTTATTTTTTTTATCTAATATAATGATTATAATCAAAAGAAGATGAACAAGGGAGCTGGTAAACCAGCTGAGAGTTAGATGCAATCTAAGACCTTTGACCTGATGTGGATAATGCCAACGGAGGAAAGTTTATTTACTTTTTTTGTCTGCCTCTGGTTAAAAATGCGATTATGTCAGGAGTTAGATGAGTAAAATGTTTAATCAAAGAGAAAAAATTTTTCAAATTTTTGAACAAAAACGCAAAGCGTTTTTCATTTATTCAATACTTTGAACACTGGGAATTGGTAGTGCTTTTGTTTTTGGCGTAATTTTTTTAAACCTTCGCTTTAGCACTAATTTAAAAATTAATGGTCAAATAACCGTCTTTATTTTATGATTGGTGGTAGAAGTTTTTGCCACTTTAGTTTATTTAGCATTACTTATGATTAGTCTTTTCAGTCTTAATTATTCCTGAAATGCTTGAAAAGAGCGACTTTTTTATGCTTGTATTAGTTTTAATTTTTATGAAATAGTCAATATCTTAATTTATAGTTTTTCTCATCACTTTTTTAGCTGATCTCACCAAAAGTGAACGACTTATGATTTTTTAATTATCGCTTTAAGTTATGCAGTTTATCTTCTTTTAGTTTTACTTTTTAAACAATTATTAGGAATGGTACCTACAGTTTTTCTTAGTTTTAGTTTTGAATATTTAACCTTATTTTTTGTAGCCTATCTTACCAATTCTTTTGCTAAGACTTTTCTTACCGGATTATTAAGTGGCAGTTCGCTCTTATTCTTTCCTTCAACCTTTTTTATTAACTTCTTCCAGTTTAGTTTTGATTATTTAATTCCTAATTTAATGGTTAGTTTAGCAACGATTGTTTATTTTAACCAGACAAAGCCATCACGAAGTAAATGAATTACTTTCTTCATTTTACCTTATTTAGGAATTTACTTATCTAGAGTAATTGGCGGGGTATTGTTTTATCAAAACTTCACTTACCCTGGTTTTCCTTTATTTTTATATTCTTTAATGATTAATGGTTTAAATACTTTTTTTGATTTTCTTTGTGTTGGTTTAATTGGTGAAATGATCTTTTTACGCTTAGAAGTCTTGAAAAAACGTTATGATCAAAAAAAGAAGCGTTATAAAATGGATTATTCAATTTACAAGTAAAGTTATTTTTTTTATAATCAAGGAAAAGAAGGCGAGGATTAAGTTTTGAAATATCAACGGGTTTTACTAAAGTTAAGTGGGGAGGCTTTGAAAGATCAAGATAATATTTATGACGGTCAAAAACTTAACCAAACTGCTGACCAATTAATTTCGATGGTTAAAGATGGCTTACAATTAGGAATTGTTGTTGGTGGAGGAAACATCTGAAGAGGAAAATTATCAGATGAGTTAGGTATCGAACAAATCAGCGGTGACTATATGGGAATGATGGCAACAGTCATGAATGCTTTGGCCTTGCAAGCGGTTATTAACCAGAAGGGTTATGCTAAAGTAGTTGTTTATTCTGCTTTAAAGATTGAAAACTTAACCAAGGATTATAATTTTTATGAAGCACGAGATTTGTTAGCTCAGGGTTATATTGTCATTTTTGCTAGTGGAACTGGATATGCTTATTTCACAACTGATACTACTGCGATAATTCGAGGTATTGAAGTTAAAGCTGATGCGATTTTGATGGCCAAAAACGGGGTAAGTGGTGTTTATGACTCTGATCCCAAACAAAACCCTGAGGCGAAACTTTTTACTAAGTTATCTTATGATGATATCATTGCTAAAAACTTACATGTGATGGATCAAAGTGCTGCTTTGATGGCTAAACAAGCAAAAATGAAAATTGTTGTGTTTGATATGCAACAACCAGATAGTCTGACTAAGATTATTCAAGGAAGTTTAACTTCAACAATTATTGAAGAATAGGAATTAATGAGATGAGTATCGAAGAGACAACAGTGCAAACTAAGCACGCAATGGAAGACACAATTCAAGGGTTTAAACAACACTTGAATCAAATTCGGACAGGAAGAGCAAATGCTAATATGTTAAGTAGCGTGATGGTTGAAGCTTATGGTGTTTTAACTCCAATTAACCAAACTGCTTCAGTTGGTGCCCCAGAACCACAATTATTAGTAGTTAAACCTTATGACAAATCCCAAGTTGACAACATTATTCAAGGAATTAATCGTGCCGATTTAGGATTTAATCCAATTTTGGATGGAGAAATTATTCGGATTAATATTCCGAGTTTAACTGAAGACATTCGTAAAGATATTGTGAAAAAGATGTACAAGGAGTTAGAAAACTTTAAAGTAAGAATTCGCAATAATCGTCGTAGTGCACTTGACCAAGTGAAAAAGAATAGTGAAATTTCTGAAGATGTTCTCAAAGGATTTGAAAAAGATGTTCAAACTTGAACTGATGAAGCAATCAAACAACTTGATCAATTAGCAAAACAAAAAGAAAAAGAATTAATGACAATTTAACCTTCAAAAGAAGGTCTTAAGCAGAATTCATATAGGATTCTAAACTGGTAACTACTTCAAGTGTTTATCAAAATGGTGGTAATTAAACCAAGAGTTTAACCACCCCTGCTTCTTGCTGATGGTTGGTATAAAAAATTAGTAAGCATCAAAGAAAAAATAAGCAAGAAGACATTGTCGAAAAGAACAATGTTCTTTTTGTTTTCTGGTTTAAAATTAAAAGAAAAGAGAGTGAAAAAGCAATGACTACCAAAACAATTTATCAAAACTTTAAAGAGATGCTGATCAAAACTGCAACTAAACTTGGGATTGATGAACCCCGCCCTCAAATCGAATTAAATAAAACTGGCATTGATGCTCATTTTTCAACTACGGTTGCTTTAACAAACGCCAAGAAAAAACGTGTTGCTCCTCAAGTTTTAGCATCAGAATTTCGTGATCAACTTTTAGCTGATTATCAAGAAGTCTTTGCTGATATTAGTATTGCTGGACCAGGATTTATTAATGTTACTTTTAATCCGAGTTATCTTTCAAAAGTTACTGGTCAAATCAATACTGCAAAACTTGATTATGGAAGAGTAGAAAAGAATCACCAAATTGTTAGTCTTGAAGAAGTTTCAGTTAATCCGACTGGTTATTTGCACGTTGGTCATGCTAGAAATGCAGTGATTGGAGATTCTTTAAAACGTTTATTTGAATTTACTGGTTATGATGTTTTGACTGAATACTATGTCAATGATGCGGGAAACCAAATTAACATTTTAGCAGTAACGGTTTTTGTTTATTATTTAAATCAGCTAGGGATTAAAACTTCTTTACCTGAAGAAGCTTATAAAGGTGAAGGTTATGAATTAGTAGCTCATCGATTAGTCGAAGAGTATGGTGATAAGTTTAAAGATGTCACTTTTACTAGTAACCAAATTGATGATGAAAAAGTAAATGAAATCTTCCGCAAAAAAGCGACTGCTTATTTTTTAGAAATTATCAAAAGTCAATTAAAAAGTATTGGTGTAGAAATTGGTTATTACAATAGTGAGCAAAAAATGTATGACGACCACGAAATTGAAAAAGTCTTGGCACTTTATGAACAAAAAAAAGCGACTTATTATCAAGAAGGAGCCCTGTTCTTAAAAACAACTCAGTATGGGGATGACAAAGACCGAGTATTGGTTAAAAGTGATGGTAAGACTTATACTTATCTCACTCCAGATTTAGCTTCTCACAACGTTCGAATTAACCGTACCAAAGCAAATAAACTAATTAATGTCTGAGGTGGTGATCACCACGGGTATATTGCGCGGATGAAAGCAGGGTTAACATGATTGGGTAACGATCCTGATATTTTAGAAATTCAGATGATTCAAATGGTTCGAGTTATTAAAAATGGTACTGAATTTAAAATGTCAAAACGAAAAGGAACCGCAATTTGAATGATTGATTTAGTCGAAATGATTGGTAAAGATGCCCTTCGTTATATGCTTGCTGCTAAAGATGCTAATTCGCATATGGATTTGGATATCGACTTGGTTCAACAAAAGAACGCTTCTAATCCGGTTTATTATGCTCAATACGCCACTGCTAGATTACACTCTATTCTTCAACAAGCTAATGATCGTGATTTAGCACCAGACTTTAATCAAACTGCTTTATTAAAAGAAGAAAAAGAAACTACCCTGTTAATTACTTTAGATAATTTTCAAGAAGTGGTTAAACAAGCGACAAAACAACGTTCTCCCCACTTAATTACTGACTACATCCAGGTAGTTGCTCGCCAGTTTCATTCTTATTATGCTGAATTTAAAATCATTGATATCAGTCAGTTGGAACTAACTAAGGTTCGCTTGGGTTTAATTGTGAGTGTCTTACAAGTTTTAACTAACGCTTTTGCTTTAATTGGTCTTGATGTAATTGAAGAAATGTAATTTCTTAATGATTAGGGTAAAATAAAATTATTAGTTGTTAATTGAGACTTTAACTCAAGGAGGTTAAGTGTGGCGCAAAACTGAGATTTGTATTTACTTGACCCCTTGTTGGTACTTTTTGGTTTTCTTAGCATTATTTTTGTTATTTATAAAGAGCGCTTAAGTTTGAAGTGAATTGCTTTTGGAGTTGAAACGATTCTTTTTTGGGTTGCTTGTGGGATTATTATCCAATGAAACACCGCCCAGTTGGGGTGAAAAGTTTTTTCTACACCAGTACAGATAACCTTACTCTTTTTTGGAACAAACTCTCTCTTTTTAGTGTTTCTTAAACCCTTAGCAACTTTTTTAACCGGAAAGATTCATCATCGTCGGGTGTGAATGTACTTTGCAGGAATAATGCTCTTTTTAGCAACAATTTTTACCTTTGTTAATAAAAATGGTTCTTCGATTGCTCTGTTTGTAGTCATTGCCTTATTTTTAGCTCTTGCACTTTCAGCAAATTCGTTATTTTTCTTGTTTGAAAATGAACAGTTTTATTATCGAGCTGCTCCCACTTTGAGTGTGACTGTGATTTCGGTTTTTATTTTATTTGGTACTTTTTTTGGTAGTTATTTAGCAGGATTAGAAATTAATTTAACCCAGCAAAAATCTGGTTATAACCATGTTGTTCTTTATAGTTTAACAAGTTTTTTCCTAGTTTTAAGTGCGTTATTTTCGCTTGTCAATTTTAAAGAAGATGTCCATTATGTCAGTGATTTAGATGATCGGCTTCTTGCTGAATTACCTCAGTTTAACTGGAAAATTCTTGTTTGGTTAATCGGGGTTGTCTTTGCTTTTAGTTTAATTTTTGCTACCACCCAGTCAGATTTAATCACAACATACCTTACTACCAGGTTGTTGAACCGGACTAATTTCAACCTGATGAGGATAAGTGCTTTTTTACGTACTTATCAAGTTTTCTTTGTTGCCCCTCAGTTTTTGTTTGGATATTTAATTTACAAGTTCTTCATTGAAAAGTTTGGCTTTCGAAGTTTAATTGTCAATAGTATTGGAATTTGCTTTGCGGCTTTGATTGTCAGTCTTTTTGCTGATGAACCGATTGTTTATTTAATCTTTAACTTCTTTTTAGGGATGGGTAGTGCACAAATTTTCTACGCTTGTTTTGCTATGGCAATTTTATGGAATTACCGAACCCAAGGAATTCCTGCTACTGGTTTAGTGAGTGCTGCTCAAACTTTTGCTCAATTTATTATCAATACAGTTATTAAAGCATTAAAATTAGGAGGGGTAGGAATCTTTAACGTTTATCAATCGATTTGAAAAGATTCCACTCTTGATGTAGATAAAATTAACCAATATAACAACGAGGGCGGAAGGGTTGTAGTGATTCTGTTGTCTGTAATGTGTGGACTTTTGATTGCAATGACGTTAGTTTCTTTTTTTAGTATGAAACTTTACTTTGCTGATACTTTAAACATTAACGAAGCCAGAGCAAATGCTAAACGTTTATTAAAAACAGATTTACAAGCCAGAATCAACCACCGCTCTTCAGTTGAAGAATTAAATAGTTATGGAGCGAAGCGTTATGAATTTAGAAACCATTAATCAAGAGCAATTAACTGATTTAATGACTAATAATAAAACCTTTAAGTTGATTGATGCTGATGTACAAGCTAGATTGCAACAAATGATTGTTGATCAACCACAACCACTTGATCTGACTAGTGTAGATGATCAAAGGGTCGGGATTGAATTTTTAAAGTATCTTTTTAAAAAGAATAACTTTGATCCAACTGATTATTATGAAGATTTGTTAATGTTTTTAAAAATTTGTGCAGGAGTTAATCATCGTCACAATATTACCCAGTCTGATTTGGTTTTCCTAAGTCAAATTAGTTTACCTATTGCTAACTGGAAGACGGTTTTAATTGATACACTAAAATCGACGATGTTCAAGGAGTTGTATCAACAAATGGATCTTAATGGGGATTATAAAGACCAGTTAGTTTTTAAAATAACTGATAACAACCAGATAAGTGAGAAAGATTATCAACAAGCTCAAAAAAATATCACTTGAGGACAAAATGAGATTTTATCATTAACTGCAAGTTTGACCACTTTTCAAACCAATCCCCAAATGGTGAATGAAATTAACCAAACGGTTGTGAATGATTATTATCAAACATCAGTTGATCTAATTTTGCGTCGATTAAAATTTCAAACTTTAGGGTTTCAAGTTTTTTTAAAAAGCGCCTCAATAACAAAATAATTCTTTTATTTCTTCATTGTGTTATAATACAACTATATATTAGTGTGTATAATTTCTATGTACACAAAATTTTATAGATAGGAGATTATCTTGTGCAAAATACAAATATTAAACTACGAAGATTTTTAGCTTCTTTAGTTAACTGAGCGATTGTTATTCCGTTTGTTAACCTTGTCTTTTGAATTTTAAACAAAGAACCATTAGGACAAAAGCTTTTCAAAACTGAAGGGTTTCAAGGAAAGCCAAAAGGTGAACGTGCTGTTTTTGGACTTTTAACTTTGGTTTGTTTCATGACTTTAATTGGTTTATTAGCAAATATTTACTTCTGATTAAAAGAAGAAGATTCAATTCCAGTAATGTTAACTAAAATGATCTACAAGGATTCAACTAACACCACAACTCCTGGAGCAACTGGACCTAGTTCACAACCCACTCAAAGTGGATCTACCTCAACAACCAGTAGTGCTGGTACTTCAAGTTCAACAACTGCTTCAAAGACAACTTCAACTGCTAAACCCGCAAGTACTAGTCGACAAACTACTAGTTCTTCAGCAACAACCAGTAGTCCTAAAAACTAGTTTGATAAACATCGAAGAAAAAAATACTTGTGAAAACGAGTATTTTTTGTTTTCTAAGAGTTATCTTGACTTTAGTTTTTGAAAAAACTATAATTAGTACAATTAAAAAAGATGACAAAACCTAGTGTATAAAGTATCAGATGAGAGGGATGCTTTATACCTTTTTTAAAATAACGGGAGAAAAATGAAACAAACACAAATCATCATTTTAGATTATGGGAGTCAGTATACCCAATTACTGGCACGAAGAATCCGGGATTTGCATGTTTATGCAGAAGTTGTCAACCATAGGTTAACTTGATTAGAAATGCACCAACAATATCCTGATCTAAAGGGAATTGTGCTTTCTGGAGGACCAGCGTCGATTTATGATGCCGATGCTTATTTGGTTGATCCTGCCATTTTTGATAGTGGTTTACCAATCTTTGGGGTTTGTTATGGTCTCCAATTAATTACCCATCTTTATCACGGGAGTGTAGAACGTGCTTCAAAACAAGAATTTGGTCAGGCAAAGTTAAAAATTCTGCACCCAACTAAACTTTTTACTGATGTACCAGATAATCAGGATGTATGAATGAGTCATGCTGATCATATTACTAAAATGCCTGATACTTTTGAGAAACTAGCAACTTCAGAACATTCGATTGCCGCAATTAAACATCACAGCAAGGAAATTTATGGAATTCAGTTTCATGCTGAAGTGACTCACACCTTGTATGGGGAGCAAATTATTAAGAACTTCTTGTTTTTGATTTGTAACTCTACTCAAGATTGGTTTATGAGTGAGTTTATTAGTGCTAAAGTTGAAGAAATTAGAACATTGGTACGTGATCAAGAAGTTATTCTTGGTTTAAGCGGAGGAGTTGATTCTTCAGTTGCAGCAGCGCTAATCAGTAAAGCGATTGGTGACCAGTTGACTTGTATTTTTGTAGATACAGGGTTATTGCGCTTAAATGAAAGTGAAAAAGTGATGCATGCTTATGAGCAAAACTTTATGATGAAAATTATTAAAGTTGATGCTGCTGACCAGTTTTATCAAGCCTTGAAAGGGGTTGAAGAACCAGAAACCAAGCGAAAAATTATTGGTAAAGTGTTTACTGATATTTTCAGTGATCAAGCAGCCAAACTTCAACACGCCCACTTTTTAGCTCAAGGAACAATTTATCCTGATGTAATTGAATCCTCAACGATTAGTGGGACTTCAAAAGTAATTAAATCTCATCACAACGTGGGAGGTTTACCTGATGATTTAAATTTTAAACTTCTTGAACCGTTACGTACTTTATTTAAAGATGAGGTTCGTAAAGTTGGGGTTGAACTCGGGCTACCTGAATCAATGATTTATCGTCATCCTTTCCCTGGACCAGGATTAGGGATTCGAGTAATTGGTGAAGTTACCAAAGAGAAGTGTGATATTTTAAGATTAGTTGATGATATCTTTTTATCAATGATGGTTGAGCACGATTTATATCACCAAGCTTCGCAATCTTTTGCCACTTTGCTTCCAGTAAAAACTGTTGGAGTTATGGGAGATAACCGGACTTATGACTATGTTTGTGCTTTAAGAAGTGTCCAAAGTGTTGATTTTATGACCGCAACAATTAGTCATTTTGATTGAGAGTTTTTAGAAAAGGTTACTACAAGGATTATTAACGAAGTTGATGGGGTTAACCGGGTAGTTTATGATATTACCTCAAAACCCCCAGGAACAATTGAATGGGAGTAGAATAATGAGTGCAATTGAAGAAAAAATTATAAGTGAAGGAATTACTTTTGATGATGTTTTATTAGTTCCTGCAAAAAGCGACATCCTCCCTGGTGATGTTTCTTTAAAGACAACTTTAACTAAAAACATTCAACTAAATATTCCTGTTCTTTCAGCAGCGATGGATACTGTAACTGAAAGTGAAATGGCTAAAGAAATGGCAATTCTGGGAGGAGCAGGAGTTATTCATAAAAATCTGACCCCTGACCAACAAGCTTTAGAAGTGAGCAAGGTTAAAAAAATTAAGGTTCGGAAAACTGATAGTCAAACTGCAGCAATTGATCAGGAGGGGAGCTTGGTTGTTGGAGCGGCGGTTTCCACTGGTGAGGACACTTTAAAACGAGTAGAGGCTTTGGTGAAGGCAAAAGTCAATTTTATTGTGGTTGACTCTGCGCATGGTCATTCTGATGGAATTTTAAAAACAGTTCGATCAATTCGTGAAATTTATCCTGATTTAGATATTATTGCAGGAAATATCGCTACCAAACAAGCAGCTCAAGACTTGGTTGAAGCAGGAGCTAATTGTGTTAAAGTTGGAATTGGACCAGGAAGTATTTGTACTACTAGGGTAGTTTCAGGAGTTGGAGTACCCCAAATTTCAGCAATTATGGAAGTTTATGATTATTGTCAAACTCACAACATTCCTTTTATTGCTGATGGTGGAATCAAGTATTCAGGTGATGTAGTCAAAGCTTTGGGAGCTGGAGCGAACGTCGTGATGCTTGGAAGCTTATTGGCAGGAACTAAAGAAGCGCCAGGAGAAAGCATCGAACTTGATGGAAAACTTTATAAGACTTATGTGGGAATGGGATCACTTGCAGCGATGAACCGTGGGTCAAGTGACCGTTATTTTCAAAAAGGAAATCAAAAACTTGTCCCTGAAGGAATTGAATCAATTGTGGAATATAAAGGTTTAGTAAGTGAAGTTATCTTTCAAATTATGGGAGGATTACGTTCAGGGATGGGTTATACTGGATCACACAATATTGACCAATTGCGCACCCAAGCCCGTTTTGTGAAGATTACTAATGCAGGGTTGGTTGAGTCACATCCTCACGATGTAAGAATGTTTAAACAAGCACCAAACTATAGAAAGTAAACAAAGAGCATAAAAAAGTCTGCTCTTTTTTCTTTGATTTAACTATAATTAAAGAAACTGGATGAATGGAAAAGAAGTTAGAAAATAATAATTTCAAAATAATACTATTAATTAATTTTTGTGATTAAAATTAAAGTATCAATATTAAACCAACAAGAGTTAGAGAAATTAAGGTTTGGCCACCTTAAAAGGAGCATTAAGTTCGTGCAACGTTGAGAAGAAGTGCAGATTAGTAACTTTTCTGGACCTTTAGATTTATTATTAAATTTGGTCCGTGAAAAGAAACTAAACATTTTAGAGTTAAATTTAATTGAATTAACTCATCAGTATTTAGATTATTTAAATCACCAGCAAGAATTAGACATCGAGATTGCTTCTGAATATTTATTGATGGCAGCGACTTTGATTGAAATGAAATCACGATTGTTAATTCCTCAAGAAACCTTGGTGTCTGATCAAAATGATTATTCTTATGAAGATTTTGTTGAGCAATTATCTCGTTATGAACAATTTCGGACAGTTAGTGATTTTTTCACTCGTGCTCAAGAAGACTATTTCACCACTCGTTCGCCTAAAAAAAGTCAACGAAAATACCAGTTTGACTTTGCTCAATCATCCCAAGAACTTGATGCTGATGAATTTTTATCATTTAATTTAGAAACTCTAAGTAAGGTTTATGCTCGTGTTGCTCAAAAATATCAAAAAAATGTTCTAACGTTTAGTGATGAGGATATCAATATTGATGAAGAAGAGTACCATTTGATTGAAACTAACCTCCTTTCTCCTCGTCAAGTTAGTGATTTGATTTTAGAAAAAATGCAAACCCGTCGCTTGGAAGAGTGGTCGATGTTTGATTTACTAAGTTTTGAAATGATAAATTTAACTAATTTAATTTCAGTTTTTCTCGCAACCTTGGATTTAGTAAAATATCAGATTGTGAGCGTTCGTCAAAATCAAGAACAAACTGATTTATACTTACGTTTTACCAAATATGCATTAGAAAATCCCGATCAATTGAACGGGCTGGAGGTTGAGAATTATGAATAATCAAGAACTACAAGCAATTATTGAAGGTTTGCTTTTTATTAGTGGTGATGACGGGATTGAATTGGGTCAAATTGCTCAAGTTTTAAGTGAGGAAAAACCCTCAGTAATCAAAAAAACGATTAAAGCATTAGAAGATAAATACAATCAAGACGAAGCGTCGATTTTCTCAATTCAAAAATTTAATCAGAATAAATACCGTTTACAAACAAAATCGAAGTATAATAATTATCTAGCGAGATTAAAAACTATCGACCAACCTCATAGACTTACTCCTGCTGCAATTGAAGTGCTTTCAATTATTGCTTATGATGGGCCAATTTCTCGTCATGAAATTGACTTAGTGCGCAAAAGTGATTCTACTTATCAAGTTCAACGCTTAAAAGAAAAACACTTAATTAAAGTGGTTGCTAGGGACAGAATAAATCGTTCTGCATTTTATGAAGTTACTGATAATTTTTATAAAATCTTTAATTTGACCAACGGAAAAGCTGATTTACCATCCCTTAATTTTGATGACTCATCTCTTGAAGATGAAACCTTAATTAGTAATGATTCGACTGGTCAAAATATTTTTAAAGGAGATCTTAATGAGTAGTCATCAGATTGAACGGGTTCAAAAAATTATTGCCAATCGTGGTTATGTTTCACGTCGGAAGGCTGAAAAATTAATTAGTGAACACCGGGTAAAAGTAAATGGAGAAGTGGTTCAAGATTTAGGAACTAAAGTTTCAGTTGATGCCCAAATTATGGTTGATAACCATCTGGTTGAACCTGCAGCCCAAAAGTATTACTTCATTTTTTATAAACCCCGAAATGTAGTTTCCACAATGTATGATCCCAAACACCGTAAAACGATTGCTGATTATTTTAAAGCAGTGCCAACCAGAGTTTATCCTGTGGGAAGGTTAGATTATGATGTTTCTGGATTAATTTTGGTTACTAATGATGGTGAAATGGCCAACTTTGTAATGCACCCTAGATATGAATTTATTAAAACTTATCAAGCATTAGTTAATGGTAAAACTAGTAAACAAACAGTTAACCAACTTTTAAAGGGAGTGACTATTGATGATGATAATTACTTCACTAAAGCTTTAACAGCTCGCATTGTGAACTACAATCCTGATAAAAATGAATCAATTATTGAATTAAGCATTGCTGAAGGACGTAAGCATCATGTTAAAAAAATGCTTGCCGCTGCTGAAATTGATTTGAAAAAATTAATGCGAACTAAAATTGAGAATATTGAACTTGACCAATTAAAACCAGGTGAATACCGTTCTTTGACCCCATACGAAGTGCGAAGTTTTTATGGAACTTATAAAGCTGTGCGTCGAAAAACTGATTCCTAAGCTTAAAAAAATCTCATTTTTAAAAAGGATCAAAAAGGTCCTTTTTTTGTGGTTTTTCCTTAATGAAACTTGTTAAAGAACAGGTCTTATCCAAACGGTTTTATTATGAAACAAAATTATATAAGATATAATAAATTTATTAATCTAATTAAAAGGGGTTTTAGAGGATGCGAATCGCAATTTTTGGAACGGTTGGAGCAGGTAAATCAACAGTATCTAATGAAATTAGTAAAAGATTAGGGTACGAAGTTTTTCCTGAACCAATTGATGATAATCCTTATTTTGACGACTACTACAAAGACTTAAAAAACACAGTTTTTAAGATGCAAATCTACATGTTGGCAGCCAGAAGTAAACAACTAAAGCAAGCCCAAAACTTAAAAAACATTATTTTTGACCGAACTATTTTAGAAGATCCGATTTTTATGCAAGTCAATCACGATTTAGGAAACGTTAATGATACTGATTTTAAAACTTATAATGACTTTTATGAAAACGTTATCTTAGAAAATTTAAAAATTCCTGATGAACGGGTAAAGTTTGATATTGTTATTTACTTGAAGGTTTCAACTAAAAAGGCTAAGGAAAGAATTGCTAAACGAGGAAGAGCATCAGAAATGTTGGTTGATGATGATTATTGAGAAAAGCTTAATAAACGTTATGTAGATTTTTATGAAAAGCATAAAAATGATTTCTCTTTTGCTTTAATTGATGCTGAAAATGATGACTTTGACCAAGAAATGCACGATGTCATGGAAGCAATTTATGCTAAAGAACCATCTCTACGTGGTAAATAAAATCAAGAAGAACACAGTTTAATTTGTGTTTTTTTATTTTTTTTATAAAATTAGTTTGTTGAAAAACTTTAACATACAGGAGGAATTATGGGAAGAGCACACGAAGTTCGCGCCGCTTCAATGGCTAAGACAGCAGCAAAAAAATCAGCAGCAAACGGAAGAGCAGCTAAAGAGATTTATATGTTAGCTAAACAAGGAGGAGCTGATGTGACTGCGAATTTGGCTTTGCGAGCTGCAATTGATAAAGCAAAATCAAATCAAATCCCCACTGATGTTATTAATAGAGCAATCAAACGTGCTGAAGGTGGAGATGCGGAGAATTATGTGGAGAATCGCTACGAGGGTTATGGACCTGGATCAGTTGCAATTATTGTTGATTCTTTAACTAGTAATGTCAACCGTGCCATTGCTGAGATTCGCGATACCTTCAATAAAAAGCACGGAAAGTTGGGTTCAACTGGTTCAGTTTCTTTCTTATTTCAAAATGTGGCCTTATTTAGTTTTGAGGGAAACCAAGAAGAGATTTTGATGGATTTGTTAGACCGTGATGTTGATGTTTTAGATGTTAGTCAAGATGATGATGTTGTGGTAGTAAAAGCGCCATTCACTAGTTTTGCCTTAGTGAAACAAGCATTAGATGAAATTGGTATAAAAGAATACTTGGTAGCTGAAATTAGAATGGTACCAGACGAGGTGGTTGTGATTAATGATCAAGAAACCAAAGATCAACTAAACCAACTTTTAGATAAACTTGATGAGTTAGAAGATGTTCAAGCTGTGTATCATAATGCTAAATTAGACTAAAATGACAATCATTGGATGGTGATTTTGTTTAAAATTAAACACTGAAAAGAGGACTTATGAATTATTGAATAACAGTTAATCTCGTCTTTATTCTTTTGCTCTTATTTGGTTTAATAATCTATCTTACTGTTTGTTTAGTTTTTACTAAAGCGTATCAGCGATATCATGTTCTTAAAATTAATTCAACTAAAGAAACGATAAGCGGTGATGAGAAGCAAGCAATGATTAGTTTTTTTGCTCAACAATGAGAATTGACTGATTATGAAGTGATTTTAACAAAAGCGAAGTTTTTAAATATCGGTAAAAGCTTAAAAAGAGGTTCGCATAAAATCATTCTTTCGCACCAAAACTTTATTTCTCTTGGCTATGAAATTGACTACTTTTTGAGTCGCTTGTGATTTTCTTCCCAACAATTAAAGAAGAATCGTCAGGTGAAAATTTATGCTTTGATTATGAATTATTTAGTTTTGCTTTTGATAGTTTTATATTGTTTGTGTTTTTTTCTTCAAGTCGTGTTCTTTGTTGTCATGATTGTAATTAATCCCAATTCGGTCCACGATAATTTCTTCTTATTCTTATGAAAAGTCCCTTTATTAACGATTATTGCTTTATTTAGTGGTGGATTAATCATTGGTTTAGTTTACTTTTTAAACCAATTAAAAAAAGTTCTTGAATTAAACTATACCTATGATACTTTGACTTTACTTAAAACAAATTTTTTGGCTTATGTTGATGATTTTAAAATTGCTCGCCAATATGCAAGTGAGAATAAAATTGCTTATAATTTTGCTTTTAAAACAAAAACTCATTTCTTAAAATGATTGGGTCCATTTGTAAAGTATTAAAAAAGACCAGTTTAGCTAAACTGGTCTTTTTTAACGAATTATTTTCCTAAACCCAAACCTTTTTGATGTCATTCTTCAACAATTGAATCTTTTTCACCTTTAAGAATTCTATCCTTGTATTCTTCATAACGTTCATAGCATTCTTTTAACTCTTTAAGAGCTTGTGCTTGATCGCCTCACCCATCAATTTTTACAGTCTTGTTTTGAAGTTGCTTGTATTGTAAGAAGAAGTTTTCAATTTCTTGACGCCAATGCAAAGGAACATCATTTAAGTTCTGGTAAGTATCAAAACGAGGATCGTTAGCAAAAACCCCAAATAATTTTGTATCAATTTCTCCATCATCAATCATGTTAATTGTTCCTAAAATTCGAACATTTACTTGAACGCCTGGTAGAGTTGGGTATGTTGCTAAAGCGATAACATCCAAAGGATCGCCATCTCAATCTAAAGTGTTTTCTACCATTCCATATTCGCCAGGATAAAAGTTCGCTCCGTACAATACTCGGTCTAAAATAATCCGGTTAGTGATAGCATCAACTTCGTATTTATTTGATGAACCTTTTGGGATTTCAACAATCATGGGAATTACATTTTCTTTTTTCATCTTCTGAAACCTAATCCTTTCTTGTTAATTTTATAATAGGAATAAAGAAAAACATATTATACTTTTATAAAAAAGGACGCAGGATGAAAAAGAAGCAAAAGCGGGTAGAAAAAGAGCACTTTAATCAAGATTACCAAATCAAGACAAAATCTGCTTCTGGATTAGTTTATAAAATTTGAAAAAATCATTTTGATATTGCAGAAATTAATCACAGTAATTATCACCAGTTGAAAAAACAATTTAAACTAACAACTAGAAAGATTAGTTTTTTAGCAATGTTACTGGTTGTTAATGTTGTCTTTTCAGTCATTTCTTTTTTTGCTTTAGGACTACTTCCAATTGGTGGATTTTTGACTTTTAATATTACCTTTTGAATTTATTTAATTAGTTATATGGGTGTGGGGTTTTTTTATACAGTATTTCTTTTAGAAATTGGTACTTGGTTTAGAATGGCTTTGGGAACCGATGCAATTAGTTGCTTAGCGATTAATTTAAGTGATTTAACGATGCTAATTGTTTTTTTTCTGGTGTGCTTTTTAATTAATTATCTACGGATTAGAGTAATGGAGATTAAAACTCCACAATCACGAGTGCTTGGTTATTTATTTTCAATTATCATAAGTTATCTTTTTGCAAGTTTAATTGCTGCTGGTTTTGATGTGCTATACAATAAATATTTTCTTATTGATGTGTTCTATTCAAATGGGGGGGGTAGACCAACTGAAATCAAACCTTTATTGATCATTGTTTTTTGGTTTAATCTTGTCCAGTATTTAATTAACCTATTAATTTTTCTACCAACCTTTAAAGTTGATTACGTACTTTTAAACCGGTATTATCAAAAACCAAGTTAGAAAGAATAGATTTTTATTAACTTTTTATTTATAATTTTTATAAATAAGTGAGAAAACAATGTTTAAGAAAAAAAAGATTAAAGAAGCAAAAACGCAATTGAACGAAGCGTTAAAACCATCAGAACAGTTACAAATTAAGGATAATCAACAAGAGCATTTTCAAGAAGAAGTTTTGCTTGACCAAGAACACCATCATCAGGTAGATCATTATCACGGAGTTCACCATTTTGACCGGTATGGAAATCATGATGATGTCCAAGCAACAGACTTTTCATTAAAAAAACAGTTTTCTCATTCTCGAAAATCAGAAATTTTTCGAATTAGTATTGCTGCAATTATTTTGGCCTTATCAATAGGATTAAGTGCTCTTGATGGTTTGTTAGAAAAATTTCAAGTTAACATTGGTGGAGTTATCATTGAAATGCGTGTCTTTGATATTCTGATAATCATTTTAGCCATACCTTTAACTGGACTGTGGTATTCAATGTTAATTGCTATGGTTGAACCTTGGTTTCATTTTTTAATTGATGGTGATCATTCGCCGATTCAAATTGGGTTTGATAGTCTTGGTTATTTAATTGCAGTGTTAATGTTTTTCTTTATTTTTTATGGATTATTCCATAACTCTCCTTTTCACGAGAGTCCAAATAAACACCAACGTCGATTGAAGATGTGATTGCCTGGCTTGATTATTGTGCCTAGTTTGGCTGTTATTTTTACCTTAATCTTTGTTTTATCTTTATACTTAACTTTTAAATCGGGTTATCAAAATACTAATTGAAATGATTTTAAAAAGGATGGCATCGGAATCTTTTTTGCTGCTTTTGGTATTCAAGCGGCACGTTTCTTGGTCTTTTATTTACTTTTTGCTTTGGTTCAAAAGAAATTAAAACCGATTAATCACCGTTATCGTTAACAAATCCTTTTCAATTATCTTAATGCAATCAATTAGAGAAACATTTATAATCAAGTTGTTATCATCAGTGTTGTGATTAAGGAATGGGGTTGCTTTTTAAATGGCAGAATCAAGAACTAAACGAAATCAGGAGCTTTACGAAGCTTTAGCAGAAGATAAAGTTCGCCAAGAGAACCAATGGACACAAAAAACTAACCAGTTAAAGAATAATTTGTTATCAATTAACTTCGCTTTTTTTAATAATGTTTATGAGAATGTTGATGCTGATACAAAGATTGATAACTTTTATAACATTAATTCTTTAACTTATAAAGAAAAACTTGTCGCCATCAAGCATGAATTAAGAGAACTTTACTTAGAGTTAGTTGAAATTAATGACCTAAATCCTGATATAAATCTATTAGCAGAAAATAACTACAGCTTAAAACCAAATCAAAATGCTTTGGTAATTGAAACTAAATTAGAAGAGATTAATCGTGATTTAGATAATCTTCCTTCGTTTGGCAAGCTAAAGAAAGATTTTGAAACTGATTTTCGTGCGATGATTGGTGAATTGCGTGATAGTGTGATTATTCACGATAAAATATTGAATAAGGATAAAGCTGACTTTAAACAAAAAGTTGATTTACAAAATAAAACTAACAAAGAAAGTATTTCTGAAATTAAAAGATCGTTGAATGCTTATCGATTGAAATGGATTTGGTATTTAGTAGTCAGCGTTTGTTGTGTGATAGGTACCATTTTAGCGATTGTGATTCCATCAGTGTTGTAGGGGAGATAAATATGAAAAAAATTTGTATTGCTGTAGATGGTACTGCTGGATCGGGAAAGACATTCATTTTTAACCAAATAGCAAATATTCTAGATTATGATCTTTTTGATACTGGGCAACTTTATCGTGCGTTTACCTACTATCTTCATTTGATTAAAACCAATTTCGATAATCAAGAATCAATTATTGCAGGATTAACAAACTTTAGTTTCAATATTAAAGATAAACGTGTTTTGATTAACAATGATTTAGATGTTACTGATAGTTTAAACGGCAGTATGGTTACAGATAATATTAACCAAGTAACTGTTATTGCTCAAGTGCGTGATTATATGACTAAAATTGAACGAGAAATTGGTTATCGAGAGGGAATGATTGAATTGGGACGTGATATTACAAGTGTAGTTCTTCCTGATGCTGATTTAAAAATTTATTTAGATTCACCCATAGAGATACGCGCTCAGCGTCGGTATGAGCAGAATATGAACGAGGGGATTGATGAATCTTATCAAGCTGTGCTTAAAAAAATTGAAGCTCGAGATACAAATGATAAAACCAGATTAGTTGGACCATTGGTTCAAACTAAAGATTCTTGATACCTTGATTCTTCTCAATATGAGCGAGTAGAAGATTTGGTTAATGTGATTGTGCAACGGGTACGAGAATTGGAAAAGGAAAAGAAATAATGGCAAAGCAAAAAGGCATCGTGGCGATTGTTGGTCGTCCCAATACTGGTAAGTCATCGTTATTTAACCGAATTATCCAAGAAAAAAAAGCAATTGTTGAAGATAAAAGCGGAGTGACTAGAGACCGGATTTATGGCCATAGTGAGTGATTAACACGTCAGTTTATGGTAATTGACACAGGAGGAATCACCCTATCAGATCAGCCTTTTGCTCAAGAAATAAGAATACAAGCAGAAATTGCGATGCAAGAAGCTGATGTCATTATTTTTGTTTTAGACTATAAAACCGGGATTACTCCTGATGATGAAATGGTTGCTAAAATTTTATATCGTACTCATAAACCAGTCATTTTGGCAGTCAATAAGTATGACCACCATACTAATGACTATCAAGGGTATGAATATTTGAGTTTAGGATTTGATGAACCGATTTTAATTTCTTCGACTCATGGAATTGGAATTGGGGATTTGTTAGATAAAGTTGTGCACCAGTTGCCAACTGGAGAAGAAAAAACCGATGAGAATCAAACTCGAATAGCAATTATTGGTAAACCAAATGTTGGTAAATCTTCGTTGGTTAATTCAATTCTTGGTCAAGAACGAATGATTGTTTCTGATGTGGCAGGAACAACTAGGGATGCAGTCGATAGTGTAATTAAAAGAGATGGCAAAGAATATGTTTTGATTGATACAGCTGGTTTGAGACGTAAAGGAAAAATTTATGAAGATATAGAAAAGTACAGTTACTTAAGAACAGCTGCAGCAATTAATAGTGCTGATATTGTTCTTTTAATTTTAGATTTGTCAGTAAAAATTAGTGATCAAGATACCAATATTGGAGGGATTGCTTTTGATGAAAAAAAACCAATTATTATCATTGGAAATAAATGGGATTTAATCCCTGATAAAGAAAAAGCTATCAACCACCAAACTGAAGAAATTCGTGCTTATTTTAAATACTTACAGTATGCTAAAATTATTTTCGTTTCTGCTACGGAAAAAACTCGGGTTTATAAAATTTTTGATGCAGTTGATGAAGTTAACAACGCTTTAAAACGTAAGATTAGAACTAGTGTTTTAAATGAGGTTTTGAATAAAGCTCAATTACTAAATCCTGCTCCTAATCATAATGGTGGTAGATTGAAGATTTATTATGGTTCGCAAGTACAAGCTTATTTACCAACCTTTGTAATGTTTGTAAATGATCCTGCTTATGTTCATTTTTCTTATAAACGTTATCTTGAGAATCAAATTCGGTTACAGTTTGGTTTCGAGGGCGTTCCTATTAATATTATTTTTCGAGAAAGGAAATAACAAAAATGAAAAAAACGATTGCTATCATTGGAACAGGAGCTTATGGAACTGCTCTTGCCAATGTTCTTGCTGATAAGGGTCATCAAGTAATTATGTACGGAATTGTTTCATCTCAAGTTGATGATTTGAATTTAAATCATGAAAATGGACAATTTTTTCCTGGAGTTAAATTAAATAAAAATATTAAAGCAACAACAGATTTGGTCGCTTGTTTGGAAAACGCCCAATATATTATTCTAGGAGTGCCAACCAAAGCATTATCAAATGTTCTTGATGAAATTAATAAATATTTAAAACATGAAGTTGTCGTTATTAATACTGCAAAAGGATTTGACGATCAAAACGTTGATTTATTAAGTAAGATGATTGTAGATAAGTTGAAAAAATCTGGTTATTTAAAAGGTTATTGTGGTTTGTATGGTCCAAGTATTGCTAGTGAGATTGTTGATCGCAAACCAACCTTTGTTAATGTTGCTTCAGATCGATTCGAGTTAGCTGAACAAATTGCTGAAGAGTTTTCTAATGAATACTTTTTTGCCAAACCATCTGATGACTTACCAGGGTGTGAAGTTTCAGCGGCCTTGAAAAATGTGATTGCCATTTGTGCGGGAATGTTTGATGGAATGGAACTTGGTGATAATGCTCACGCTAGTTTATTGTGTTTGGGATTAAATGAAATCATGATTATGGCTGAACAATTTGGTGCCAAAACTGACACGTTTACAAACTTTGCAACGATGGGAGATTTGATTTTGACCGCTTCTACAAAGAAATCACGAAATTTTACCTTCGGAAAAATGATTATTGAAACTGGTTCGACCACGCAAGCTCAAGAGCGTTACGGACTGACTGTTGAAGGGGTACAAAGTGCCGAAGTAGCACATAAAATCTGTCTTAAATACCAAATTTCTTCGCCTTTGTTTAGGTCTATTTATGAGATAATTTATAAGAATAAGAACCCACACACGTTATTAAATACACTTTTTGTCTTATATTAATATAAATGTAATTTGAAAATGTTATAATGTGAAAGAATACTTATTAAATAGAAAGTGGTAAATATTATGACTAAAAAAGAATTAGCTGAAAAAATTGCTGAAACTCATGATTTAAGTAAAGCAGAATCAGAAAAAATTATCAGTTCAGTTTTTGATGAAATTAGTGCTGCTCTAAAAAGCAATACTGAAGTAGCTATTCCTGGTTTTGGAAAATTTAGCGTTAGCCAAAGAGCTGCACGTCAAGGTTTAAATCCTCGTACTAGAGAAAAAATTACTATTCCTGCTTCAAAATCTGCGAAATTTAAATCTGCTAAACAACTAAAAGAAACTATTAATAATTAATTAATCGGTTTTTATTTATTAGTTAATTAAGGTGCTTTCAAGAGCATCTTTTTTATGTAAGAATATTGGTGTATAGAAAATGGGTAAACTTGATGATTGTTGAATTATTAAAGAAAAATTTGATTGATAAAAAAACCTTTTTGTTAATGAATTATCAAAAGGTTGATCTGAATGAATTACAGTTAACGATTGTTTTATTAACTTTAGAACTGTCTGGTCAAAATGGTGGCAAAAAAGTTGTTACTTCTGGAGATCTTGGTTTGTACATGAGCCTTTCACCAAGTCAAATTGATAATGAAATGGATGATTTAATTCAAAAGGGATTAGTAAAAATTACGTCAAAAAGCATTGATTTTACGAGTTTGTTTTTAAGTATCGCTGTTTGTTTAGATAATCTTGAGGTTGAAAAATTCCAGAATACTCAGCAAGATTTTTTCTCGCAAATTAGTCAAGATTTAGGCGAAAATTTAACCTTTGAACAAATTAGTTTTTTAAGTCAAACAATTTATGAAGATTTAACTTTAGAACAAGTGCTTGGTTTTTCTCATCAAAAGAACATTAATAACTTTGATGATTTAAGAACTAAAATTAATCAAGAAATTAGTAAAAAACCAAAAGCGTTATTTAAATACAATTGATTAAATAGTTAAGTGCTGGTAAATAATCAAGGCATAGATGGTGATCAAGTTTTAATTCATGTCCAAATTGTGTGAACCATTCTCAGGGAATGGTTTTTTTAGTTTTTGAAAAGTGTGTTTTTAAAACTCGTCAATCAATTAAAAAAAATTTTTCAACAATATCAAAATAAATAATCACAAAAGCTAATCCACGATGGTTAATGACTTGATCTAGTTCGTTAATTTGGTTCTTGCGCAGATTTTGATATTTAAAAACCGAATCATAAGTTTCTTTAGCTTCAAATTCTAAATAAACTCCGTGATAAATTCCTACATAATCACAATTACTTCCTGGACTAAAAACTGCTTGATGAATAATGTCTCCTGTCTTTTTGAACATTTTAATATTGGTAGGAATTTTATTTACTAATGCTTGGTTAGTTTGTAAATAATGATTATGGGTTAAATTCAAAATCTCTTCTAAAAATAAACCTTTGTTTTTTAGTGGTAACATGTTATTTTCTCCCCACTATACTATAAGAAGAAAAAGAAAAAAGAGTATCATTAAATTAAAAAAAGTGAAGGTGATAATGATGGCTAAAACGTTGAACTATGATAAAGAAGAGATTTTGAATAAGGATTTTCAAGTTGTAAACAAAGGATACAACCCTCAAGAAGTGGACTTGTTTTTAGATGAAATTGCAATTGATTATGAGTATTATCAAAATCAAATTGATAGTTTAACCAGTACTTTAAACGAGGCTAACCAAACTAATAGTGATCTAACAGCTCAAGTTGAAGAGTTAAAGAATTCCTTCACTCAAAAAATTCAAAAAGAAAATAAACAAACTCGCGAAAATTTTGGGAACATTGATATGGTTAAACGGATCGCTTCAATTGAGAAGGAACTTTTTGATTTAAAGAGCGAAATTCAAACTTTAGTAAAAGGTCTTGACCAAAGTTTAACCCGTTAAATTATTAGTTTCATTTTATTACTTTTCTGGTTTAATATAATATAATCGTTTTGAGACAATGGAAACATGCTCAATTTTATTACTTATAAAAAATATTTTGATTAAACTTAGAAAGGAAAACTGTTTGTTAATGAAAAAATTTTTAGTGATGCTTAATGTTTTTGGTTTAAGTCGTATTACCATTCCTAATATCTTTTCTTCTTCCACCATTAGTTTAAATTCTGATAATGTAATTCTAACTATTGATCATAAAAGTGCAGTCGTTGATTTGACTTATTCTCAGGCAGAAAAACTTGCTTTGTGTACAAAAGATAGCAATGGTATTTATCAAAAAGGACGAACTTTTAATCAAAGTATTGATGCGCAAGGATTAGTAGATGGTGTTTTAATTTCTGCTTTACTTTCTCCTCCAGACCTTAATGGTCGGGTACGATTAGTGATTAGTACCACCAGAGCTATGAAAAAACCATCAAAAGTAACCTTTAAATTTGGTACTCAAAGTCTAACGATTAAAGAATTGCATCTTGATTGAAAATTTGAACAAAATTAAGGACATCTTAAAAAAGAAGGCTCTTGCTTAAAACTTCAAAAATTAAAAAAAGTTAAGAAAAAAATCTTAACTTTTTTTATCTTGTTGATAACTTTATTTGACTGTTTATTTATACAGGCTTTTTTATTTTTTCAAACTATTTGTTCGCTGTGGTCGAAACAAAAACTTTTAAAAACTATATTCTTTTCAAGTTAATTTTTTTATAATCAAAGCAAGAAGTAAACATCCGAAAACTTTGCTTCTGCTTTTAATGAAAAGTTCACTAGTAGTGGTTTTCTAGTTTTTGCACTTATGGATGAAGTGCAAAGAATTACTAATAAACTTTAATAAAGTTATCAAAGAAAGAATAGATTAACATCGTCTCATCCTAACCCTTCCAAGTCAGGATTACACTTAGCCTTTAACAACCCAACCCAATCAAATTATTAGTTCTCAACTACTGCTTTAGTTGAGAACTAATGGTCAATTAAATAATTTTTATAAGTAATAAAATTTTTAAAAGATAATTCAAAAGGTTAAATTTTCGACTATTGTTAGTTAAACTTACTTTCTTAGTTTAGTAAGCAAGATCACGCTAGCTTAATAGTCATTTTTTAACCATAATTAATTTTTTGGTGAGCAATCAGTTTAAGTCATCTTTTTAATTATCATTAGACTTATTTTCAATCAATTCTAAACAATCAGAAGTTTGGGTAGTAATTAATCTTTAAGTAGTTTCATTTGATTAATAATAGCCATGTTTAAAGATTTGCGTGTTTACTGTCTAAATGTTTTAGGAAACATAAGTCATATAAAATTAGCACAAACTTAATTTTAAAGTTCTTAAACTTTCACCTTTTGAAAAATGACTTGGTTCTGCAAAAGAAAAACAATTCGTCTTGATGTTTTATTCTTTTTGGAAACTAATTAAATAAAAGATATTTTCAAAATTATTGTTTCTGTCAAACGTTGAAATATTTTTAACCAAAACCCCAGTTATTAACCCTGACTGGGGTTTTATTATGGCAAAAATCAAGTCATGATTCAGGGGTAAAAATGACATTTTAAGAAAGCGATAATTTCTTCTTAAAAGATTGACACCTTATGGATATAGATATATAAATACTGTGGTGTGAGTTTGTCAAAAGAGCATCCGATTTATCTTTGGAGGCAAACATTCTTTTTTGGCGACCACTCTAATAGAGTCTCTTAAAAGACTATAGGAAAGAAGGATAAATAATAATGAGAAAAATTTTATCAGTTTTAGCAGCGATAGGATTAACTTCGACTGCTGCAAGTGCTGTGGTTGCTTGTGGGAACAAAGATAGTTCTGAAGTAACCAAAACAGATTTAAGTTCAGTGCCGATGATTAAAGCGCTTGAAAGCAAATTGACGATTAATGGTACTGCAGATATGGGAGTGGATGATGCCTATGCTTCATTTTCAAACATTTCTGGTGTTAAAGAAGCTTTAGCGTTTGTTAATTTGGGAGAAGCAGATTTTGAATTTGTTCTTACTGTACCAAGTTATGTTGCAGATGGTTCATTAAAGATTACAGTTAAAAGTGAGAATTCTAAATACTCAGGAAGTCTTAATGTAAAAATTAGCCAGCTTGTAAAAGCAGAATTAAGTTCTGTATCAGGATTGATCACAACAATCAGTGGTAGTTCAGACATGAATGAAACTAATGTTCTTAACACTTTCTTAGCAGTCGAAGGTAATCAAGGATTGCAAGGTGAAGTTGAGGTTAAAGCTGGTAGTTTTGAAGCTCCAGGAACTGAAACAGAAGGTTCATTTATTCTTGAAGCCATTGCAGGTAACCATAAATATACTGGATCTATTACTGTGGTTATTGAAAAATTGAGTGACAACAGCACAAAAGTCAAGT